>NZ_JBEYCQ010000027.1:0-109714 GCF_040632905.1 Streptomyces sp. NPDC016469 | reverse complement strand
ATCGGCGTCGTGCAGTCGCTGCACCGCCAGGTCAAGACCGCGATCGACCTGTACGCGACGCCGGAGTGGCGCGAGGCGGGCCTGACGCAGTGGACGGAAGCCACACTGGAGCAGCTGCGGGCCGCCGAGCCCGGCAGCGACCACCAGCTGGCGTGGGCGCAGGCGTTCGCGGCCACTGCCCGCACCGACGAGCAGCTGGACCTGCTGGGGGCATTGCTCGACGGCAACCAGACGGTGAAAGGCCTCGCCGTCGACACCGAGCTGCGCTGGGCGTTCGTCGAACGCCTCGCGGCTACCGGGCGGGCCGACGAGAAAGTCATCGAGGCGGAGTACCAGCGGGACAAGACTGCGGCGGGCGAACGGCACGCGGCCACCGCGCGGGCGGCCCGGCCGACCGCTCAGGCCAAGGCGGAGGCCTGGGCCGCGGTCGTCGAGTCCGACACATCGCCGAACGCTGTGCACCAAGCGGTGATCACCGGCTTCGTCCAATCCGACCAGCGCGAACTGCTCGCCCCGTATACGGAGAAGTACTTCGCGGCGGTCAAGGACATATGGGAGTCCGGGTCCCGTTCGCAGGACATGGTCCAACAGATCGTGGTCGACCTGTTCCCCTCACTGCAGGTGTCGCGGGCGACCCTGGACGCGACGGATGCGTGGCTGGCCTCCGCAGAACCGAGCGCCGCCCTGCGTCGGCTGGTGTCGGAGTCGCGGTCGGGCATCGAGCGGGCGCTGAGGGCCCAGGCGGCAGACGCTTCCGCATAAGCGTTGCTTCTGGCCTCCGGCTTTGATGAGGCGCATCGGGTGCTGCCCACGCGTCCGTGTCCCGGGCGGTGGCCGTAGGGTGGTGTCCCTCCCGAGCCGGGACCCATTCCGCGGGTTGAGACCGTCCGCGAGGCCTGGCTGGACCAGTTGACCCTGCTGGGCGTGGCCCTCGCGGTCGCAATGGGCGGAGACTGCCTCGCGGATGTCGGAACTCTGAAGGCGACGGCGGCGCTGATACGGAAGATGCCCCCGGGAGGCCGGACCGCATCCGGCTTCCTGACGCCGCCATCCGCATACGCTCAGCGTGTGGCATCGCCGCGGGTCTCCTGAGGGCCGGGGACGACGCGATGGCTGACCGGGATGGGGGAGCTCGGAACCCAGGCCGGACACGTTGGGTCGGGCGTCGCCGACAGGAGGACCCCGCGCAGGGGCAGCGAGGCCGGCAGGCCTTCGAACGCCGGCACCGGCCGGTCCTCGTGGTAGGCGATCGACAGTGAGGGCTGCGCCAGCGCCCGCATCCGTACGACGAGCTCCGCTTCGTCCCCAGCGGCCTTGGGCTGCATGGTCTGCATGGGGACCGGGGTGAAGCTGAACCGGGCCTTGAACCCGAAGAGGCCCGGTTGAGCTGTGTGCCCGAGGAGGGAAGGGTCGCTGCCCAGTGAGGCCCAGGTGTAGCCGCGCTCCCGTGCCGCGTCGAAGGCAGCGGTGTACATCAGACGCGAGAGCATGCCGTTCCGGGCCGAGTCCGCTGCTGCGGAGAACCTGACGTGAACGAGAGACTGGTCGGGCCGCAGCGAGCACAGGCAACCGCCGACAAGGACGCCGTCGGCGTGCGCGAACACTCCGAGCAGAGAGGGCAGGTCACGCAATAGGAGCCGCTCCTGCCGCCTGGCGTAATTGACACCGTGGGGCATCGCGGAGATCTGCCGCTCGTACAATTCGAGGAAGCCTCGCAGGTCCTCCTCCCCCACTTGGTCGAGGACTCCCACCGTAATGCCGCTCGTGACAGCTGCCCGCGCGGCATTGCGGTGACTCTTGCGCTCGCTGACCGACAGGCGCTGTCGGAACGCGGCCGCCGAATCCGTCAAGGGAGCCAACCAGTTCACCCACGTCGGCTTGACCAGAAAGCCGGCAGCTTCAAGCGCGGGACGCCGATCAAGGTCTGCCAGCCTCACCCTGACGATGTCGACAACGCAGGCAGGGTCGTGCCAGTTCCTCTCCAGGGCTTCTTCCAAGCCCACGTGTGCGATCGTGACCGCTCCCTGCACGTCAACCCGCATGCTCGTCCCTCTGACCCGTCGATTCGCGCCGGTCACGAGCCGGCATGGCGGAAGATGCGTACTGTCCGGGGCAGGCGGACTGCCGCTTACATGGTGGTTCCGGTCCAGGCGCTTACGCGACCCAGGGCGCCATCGGATACCAGATCAGGTCACGGGCCGCGAGAATGCGTACGTCCCAGTAAAGGACCATAAAGATGCCGGCAGCGAGGAACGCCCCCGCCATCAGAGCTGACGCCCGGCCCGGGCGCTTCGTCAGCGCTCGGTGAATCCGGTCCCCGAAGAGACCTGTGACGATCAAGAACACCGTCGCCATGACCGTGATGTTGCCGAGGCTCTGCAGGGCGAACTCCAGCGCTGCGAAAAACGAGTTCCGGCTCTCAGCGGCATCCTGGAACAGCTGCCTGAACAGCGGGAACGGCCGACCGATGAGGAAGGCGCCGATCAGGCCGCCCATGAAAAGCAGGGGAGCACTCGGCAGAACCCGGGACACGTTTGCCAGCGGGTCGCGCACCACGCCCAGCGCGGCCAGCCCGAGGTACGTCATGACCAGGCCGATCAGCCCGAACACCACCATGGCCTGTACGAGTCGCCCGGAGAAGCCACCGCCGCCCTGGCCCTGCTCGAACTGCGGCATGCCCGCGCCCACGAGGCCGACGACCGTGCCGTACAGCGCCGACACGATGACAGCGCCCAGTGCGAGCAGACCGACTGGGCGCAGCGCGGCGGCCGTACGACCCCGTCGTGAGGTGGATCCAGCACCGGTCAGTGGCGCCAATGCGCTGAACACGGCGACGTTGCACGCTGTGAACGTTCCTGCGATGCCGGTGGCCAGGGCAAAGGCGAGGCCCGCCAGGGCGCCGGCGATCGGCGTCTCCTTGGCAGGGTGGCCCAAGAGCGTATTCGCCACGTTGTCACCGATGGTCTGGTCGACGAACTTCGCCGACCAGACCACTGTGAGCGCGAAGCCGAACAGCGCGCTGAGGGTCACGATCAGTGCGCGTCGCCGGGGCACGTGGCCGTTGAAGAAGAATGAAGGTGGGCGGGTCGCGGCTTTCGTACTCCGCTGCAGTGTCTGCGTCATGAGGTGTCGCCCTTCCATACAGGGGTGAGAGGGGGTGTCGCGCTGGGCAGCGGCTGCTTCGTACACCTCAGCGGCGTATTGAGCACGCGGCAGGAACGTCATGCGTCCACTTCGAAGGCCGTCCTCACCGGGGCACTTGGCGTTCCCACGGGCGAGAGGTCTCCGCGTCGGCCGCTGGCCGGGGCCTGGCCTGCTCGTGTTCGTACGTCGACGGCGGCTCCCCCTGCGGCGCGGCGCCCGACACATCCGGTAGCTGCATGTCGAAGCCCCGCCACAACCAGGCCCAGGCCGCGACCGAGCGGGGCAGCTTCGCATACGACACGACGCGCTCGTCAGGCACTACTCTCGCCCCTGCCTGCCAGTACGTGGGCGCACGGCGTCGTCCGACGCCTCCGCGGTCGTGGGCTCGTACGTGTACTGGACCCCGGACAGTTCCTCGGACAGGGCCCACAACCGTGCCTGCGCTCCCTTGCTTCGGGAAGCCCGGCTGGAGGACGCCGGCCCGGGTTTCCCTCGGTTCCCGAAGAGCCCCGACGGACCGAGATACGCACCGCCCGGCACATCAGCGTCCATGGCCGCCCGCAGCGAAGGCAGCGCCGCCTGCTCCGCGGGTTGGGCCAGCCGTTGGAGTCCCGCCGCCACCGCTGGGCGTAGCAGCGCAGGCGGGTCTCCGTTCCACAGCTGGGTCGGTGACAGCCCCGGATGCACAGCCAGGGACGTTGTGGGGGCGCCCACGGTGGTGAGCTGCTGCTGCAACTCCCTCGCGAACAGTAGGTTGGCGAGCTTGGAACGCCCGTACGCGGTCACCGATCTCCGGCCGTCATCGGCCCGGGCGCGGGCGGCATCGGAACCACCGATGCCTGCGGACGCGCCGGTCACCAGCGCCGTCCTGCCCTTCTGGCCGGGAGCATGAGCAAGGGACCAGGCCATACACCCTCCTAGAGGCACACAGGGGCCGAGCGTCAGCGCGCTCCGCTGTATCCACGTACGACGATGACGTCGGCCACGGCGTTGTAGAACGACGGGTCGGCCGGCAAGGCCGTAGCGAGTCCGCTCACGTAGCGGTTGAACATCGCGAACGCGGCTGCGATCAGTACTGTGTCGTGGATGTGGTCGTCCGTCGCGCCTTCAGCGCGGGCCGCAGCGATCGTTGTGTCGGAGACCGGGGCGGCCTTCGCCTGTACTTCCGCGGCAACCTTCAGCAGTGCCCGGATCAGCGGGGAGATGGGGGCCCGGTCCGCATCCGCGAGTACCGAAGCGACCAACTCAGTGCCGCCTTCCAGCTGTGCTGCCGCGAAGGCGCTGTGCGAGCCGGAGCAGTAGGCCGTGCGGTTCAAATCGCTCACGTACGCGGCGATCAGCTCGCGCTCACCTCGGCTCAAAGGCGACTCGCCTTCGCGCAGGAGAGTGTCGGCGAGCTGCGACAGAACACCCGCCGTGGCCGGGCGCTGGACGAACAGCCCGCTGATTCCGGGAAGATCATTGGCAATCTCGATGTGGGGCACGGGCGTCCTATTCCTCATCCGGAGTCGATAGCGACGTGCTCATAGTCGGGACACGCGCCCCTGGCAGCCAACTCCCAGAGTGCGGTGCTCATGCGTCCGGGCCTCTCCTCGAACCTCCTCCGATCCCCTACGGACACACGGATACACGGGTTCCGGGGAATCAGTACGCCGGGAAGAAGACTGCTGTTCGGGCGGCTGCTGCAATGCAGAAGTTGATTCCGATACTCGGAGGGACAACTCATGTCGACCGGCACACAAGGTCCGCCCTCTCGGTCGCGTCGTGCGTTCGAGGCGCTCAACACCTCATGGCACAAAAACGGGCTCAGGATATTCCTGGTAATTGTCCTGGCGCACTGGGCGGAGCACTTGACGCAGGCGATCCAGATCTATGCCCTCGGCTGGCCGGTGCCCGAGGCGCGTGGCGTCCTGGGGATACCCTTCCCATGGCTGGTCACCTCGGAATGGATGCACTATGGCCACGCGCTGGTCATGCTGGGTGGGATCATTCTGCTCCGGCCTGGATTCACCGGCCGGTCGCGCACCTGGTGGAATGTCACGCTCGGCGTTCAGACGTGGCACCACTTCGAGCATCTCCTCCTGTTGACGCAGGCGCTGGCCGGTTCGTATCTGTTCGGCAAGGCGGCACCCACCAGCATCGTTCAGCTCGTCATGCCGCGAGTGGAACTGCACCTGTTCTACAACGCCCTCGTCGGTGTGCCGGGTACGTTCACCGCACGCCGGCTCAGTTGCGTATCCCACCCCGGCCATGAGACCTGCGAGTGGATCGGCACGTTTCGATCTACCGATGGAACGGTCGAGCGCACGGCCGCCCGACTGTACGGTTCGTTCGGCCGTCACGCGACTGTCAGCAAGGCTGATTCGGAAGGACGATGTCCTCACCTTCCTCCCAGGCGTTGATGTGGTGGAAGGCAAAACAGGCCGGCCGCTGAGCAGCGGCTTCAGCGGGTTGACGACCAAGGGGAACTCCGCGAGCACCAGATACCGGTCCGTGACGCCGAAGCGGTGCATCTACGAGGGGCCGCAACACGGCGACGCCCGACAGTTTCCTTTCCGTCCCTCCTGCCGCCTGCCGATACACGCGGTACTCGCTACGGCGGGAATGGTGCGTCAGATAGTTGACCAAGTCGCCGGTGGCCCGGTCCTGGTGAGGGTGGGCTGACGTGATCTGGCCGTGCAACTCATCCTGATGGTCCACGATTCCCACCGTGGCAAGCGTCTCCGAATCGAACTCCACCGGCACAGGAGTCTCGGTCAGCGCCACCAGCCGCTCCCCGAAGCGGGCGATAGGGAGCGGCAGGGGTCGGTGGCGAACTCCATATAGGCGATCCGGCCCTGGGCGCACAGGCCTGGCCGTCGAACCAGTGCTGGAACGCAAGCGCTCCGGCCTCGAAACAGGCCGGACCGTTGCGCAGCAGCGTGCCGCTCAGCCAGTCCGGCAGGGAGCCTGTCACAGACAGCTCGTGGCGGACTTCTCGGATTCCAGGCTTCGCAGGCCGGCCGCAAAATCGAGGGCAGGCGGATGCACAGAGGTGCCGGGTGTTCGCATGTCCCTCCCCTCGCTGCGGGCGATCGGCGTGCGCGCACGTCACATGGAGCTTCATCGATTCGCTGTCCGGGCGTGGCTCCCTACACCACGTCGGTGGCAGGGGAAGCGCTGCCCGTTGAGGCATCAGTCGCCGCCGTTTGCGCTTCGGTGGTCTCGCCGGACGGCCGGGTGCGCTCTCCCCACCTCGCAATGGCCGGGCCGGTGAGCCCGAGGAGCAGCAGAAAGGCACCGACCCCGATCCAGCCGGTGCTGCCGAGGCTCAGCGCGAGTCCGAGCAGCAGGGCGGGTGCCGCAGCCTTCGCTGCTCCGGCGACCGCGCCGGCAACCCCTTGGTACTGGCCCTGCGCGTACGCGGGCGGCATGCCGAACTCGAACGCGAAGGTGCCGCTCACGTAGTAGATCTCGCCGAGTGTCAGCAACACCATGCCGACGACCAGGAGCAGCAGCGCCGCCCATGCGGGCACACCGGCCATCAGGCTCATCGCGGCGCAGCCCAGCAGCAGGGCGAAGCCGGCTCGGCGCAGTGCCGTGCCCCCGTCGGTGATCGACTGAATCTTTGCGCCGATTCTCACCTGGAGCAGCACGACAAGTGCTGTATTGAGCACGAAGGCGACGGTGACTGCCCACCCTGGCGCGTCGGTGTAGTTGACGATCCATACAGCGATCATGATTTCCAAGATCATGTTCTGTATCGCCATCGCGCCGCCGACCAGCGAATACGCAAGGAACGCCTTGTCTCTCAGCGCAATCCTCTTCGATGGCGCGCCCTCGGAGCCGTCGGCTTCCTTCTGCGGCCGGGGCAGCGGCTGGTAGTTGGGCAGCCTGAACAGCAGGGCGAGGGAGGCGACCTGAGTCAGCGTGAAGGCGAGAGCCAGCACTCGGTAGGAGGTGGGGGTGTCGATCTGAATGCCAACGCCGGCGATCAGGGAACCGAGGGACACTCCCAGGTTCGCCACCACTCTGATCTTGGACCTGATCGTGACCGCTTCGTCGCCGCCGATCCGTCGCAGCATCGCGCCGGAGGCGGGGTAGTTGGCTGCGAGGCTGGCGGCCGAGAGCATCTGGACCGCCAGCAGCATCCAGAAATTCTGGACGAACAAGTAGGAAACGCCCACCAGGCTATGACCAGCAAAGGTCGCCATCATCACGCGCCGCGGGCCGATTCGGTCGGCAAGCGCCCCGGCAGGAACGGAGAGCGGAATCGCCAGCAGCCCGGACACCGTAAAGGCAAGGCCTACTTGTGCCGCCGACAGGCCAACTATTTTGATGAAGTACAGGGTGCTGATGGGCAGGATGATGCCGCCACCGATCGTGGCGACGAATGTCGACACGACAAACGTGCGCTGAACACCTGGCTCGGCGAATGCAGATCCCATCAGGGACAAAAGCTTAAATCTGGACATACCCTGCCTTCTGTGTTCAGCAATGGCTGCACTCGCTGCAACAGCGTAGAGCGCACCTGACGCGGCAGCATCTCTCAGAATGCGATCTATTTCCAGGGATCGCCGGACTCATCGGGTACAGCGACAGACCAGGGCGCACATCCGCAATCCACGAGTCGTCGGCTTCCCTCTGCAGCGCATACGTTCCCTTCTCGTGCTTGAGCACGAGAAGGGAAGGTGGTTGGCATATGCCACACATCAAGGGGCCGGTTCGCTACCCGCTCTCCGCCGAGCTGTCCGCGCGCTGCGTCGATCAGCCGGGTGGAGAGGACATGGCGAGGTTCGTCATGCCGCTGGCGTGGCGGATCAAGGGAAACGTGGACTCAGCTGCCCTGCAGCATGCGTTGGACGACGTGGTGACCAGGCACGAGTCACTGCGCACCACCGTCACCTGCGGCTGCGGGGACGGCGAAGCCGGCTACCAGACAGTGCTGCCGCCCGTTCCAGTGCCGTTGACCGAGCACCGGTTGGCAACCGGTCCGAACCAATCGCGCGACGATCTCGCCGAGGAGCTCCTCGTCAAGCTTCACTCGGACACCATGTCGATGCACCAGACCCCTTTGCTGCGGGCCGCCCTGCATCGGTTCGATGATCAGGATTCCGTGCTCACCATCCTGTTCCACCACATCTCCGGCGACGGGCGGTCAACCCACCTGCTCTGGCGCGATCTGGCCGCCTTCTACCGTGCACGCACAACCGGGACGGAACCGGACCTGCCGCCCATCAGACAGTACGGTGAGTACGCCGAATGGCAGCAGGATTGGCTGAACAGCCCGAAGACCAAGGAACTCAAGGAGTTCTGGGGCGGTCAGCTCGCCAACGCGCACATCCTGGCGCCATCGGCAGATCACCCTGACCGGGTCGCCAATGCGCATGACCCTCACTACGGCAGCACTACCGTGGATGTGGCTCCGGACGAGATGGCGGAGGTACGGGCCCGCGCGCGCAGTGGGCGCAGCTCCACCTGGCACGTGCTGATCGCGGCGGGTGCGCTGCTCGCCGCTCAGCTCTCCGGGGAAACCGATGTGGCTCTGATGACCCTCCGGGCTTCGCGTGATCACAAGGATTTCCAGGAGACGATCGGCATGTTCGTCGACACCATGCCGCTGCGAGTCGATCTCAACGGATGCGAGACCTTCCGGGATGTCCTTGTCCGTGCACGCAATACTTGCCTGGAGGCGTATCGCCGCCCGCTGCCGAGCCGCAATATTGCAGAGCAAAGCCCTGATTTCCTACAGCCCTACGTGAGTTCGGAGAACGTACCGGTCCTCTTCACCTACTCGGTGCATGCACGACCGGGCGAGGAAATCAGGATCGCCGACGGAGCCGAGCCAGTGAAACTTCGGCAGGAGGCAGCGCTCAACCGAGGGGGCTTGTGCAACTGGATTATCTGGGACCTCCAGTCGGGCGGCCTGAGGATGCAGCTCGAATATCCCCCCGAGCGGATCGATGAAGGCACCGCAGCGCACTGGACCACGCTGTTCCGCGAGCTGATGCTGCGCATCACCAACACTCCCGATCAGAGCTGGAAGGAAGTCTAGTGGACGCCACAACCGCCAATGACCTTGCCTCCAAGGTTCTCGCCACGGTGATCACCGCGGTCCAGAGGGTCTATTCCGGGGAAGTCGACGAGAACCTGGACCTGATCGCGGCCGGCTTCGATTCGCTTTCCTCCATGGAGCTGACGACCATCCTGGAGCAGGAACTCGGTGTCGACTGCACGCTCGCGGATATTTTCGACACGACCTCTCTTGCCGAGCTGGCCGACCTTCTGGTCCAGCGCATCAATGAGGCCGGCAACCGGTAGCACCGAGGACCGGTGAGGAGGCAAGGAGCCCGCAGCACCTGATGGAGGCGTCGGATGACTGATGAGAACGAAACCTGCACAGTCGTCGTGTGCAGGTATCAACCGGAGCTGCTCGCGGCGCTCTTGGACCACGATGCCCGGGCTTCCCGAGACGTCGACGTCTGTGTCGTGCTGGAACGCGCCGACGTCATGTACAAGTCGACGGATGAACAGCTGCTTGCACGGTGCCGAAAGGTGTACACCGTCGGCAGTTTCGACTCGCTGGCCGAACTGTCGGCTGTAGCCGTCGATCTGCGCCAAGCCTGGCCGCCGGTGAGCCGGGTGTGCAATCAGGACGAGCTGAGCCAGTTCGGCGCGGGCTATCTGAGGTTGCTGCTCCAGGACGCTCAGTCCGAGCCGATTCATCACGTCGCGCTCCGGGACAAGCGTTTGATGAAGCAATTGGTCCGAGAAGCAGGTGTGCCCACAGCGGAGTTTCGGTCCCTTCCTGAGCCCGGAGACCGGGCCGCCGCAGCCGCGGCCGCGGGCGAGCTCACTGCTCCGCTGGTCGTGAAGCCGGCCGCCGGCTTCGGAGCCAGCTCCACGGTCAGAGTCGATGACGCCGAGGAACTGGGCCGGGCAACCAGCGAGGTGACCTTCGATCCGGCGCAGCGCTCCCGGCATCTGATCGTCGAGGAGTTCGTGCCGGGCGATGAGTTGTGCGTCGATGCACTCTGGTCCGGCGGAGAGGCGCTGACCTTCGTGGTGCACCGTTATCTGCGCCCACGGATGACAGTTCTGGAGAACGCGCTTGACGGATCGGTGATCCTGCTGCCCGAGGAACATCCTGAGTTGTACCGCCGGCTGCGAGAGATGCATTCCCGGATCAACCCGGCTCTCGGCATCCACGACGGGCCGAGCCACCTCGAGGTTTTCGAGCGTCCGGACGGTGAGCTGGTCTTCTCCGAGGTCGCTTCGCGTGCCGGAGGCGGCTGGGTCCAGGACATGATCAGTGCCTATCACGGCCACTCCACATGGTCACTGGTCGCCGAGACGGTTCTGACCGGTGGCGTTCCAGCCTTCCACCGGGCCTTTCCGCACATTGGCGGGATCAGTATCCGGCCGGCCTCGCCCGGTGTCATCACCGCGGAACCAGCCGACACCGACCTGCAGGCCTTTCCGGGCACGATCGCCTGGCACCGGCGCCGTCGCATCGGTGATCGAGCCCGTCTGATGGGACCGTCGGACTGGTACTTCTTCGTGATCCTCGGTGCGGACACGGCCGAGGGCCTCGTGGAGACCTGCGTCCGAGCTGCCCGGACCTTCGCCCTCCGGACGGACGCCGAGGACACATCCGCGGTTGCGTCGAAGCCATCGGACCGCGAGGGGCGTCGGCCGCAGTCGACGAGATGACGGCCTCCACGACGCCCTGGCCCCAAAGATCTGGTCGACGTCGACCGCCATGCGTGCAATTGAACCACGCAAAAGTGGAGAATGTGGGATTCTGAAATGAATGCAGATTACTCCGCTGCACCCTGGGCGGACGTGGCATGCGGTCTGTCGAGTCGCCACCCCTGCGGAACCGTTCCGATTCGCGAGTCAATCGCTTATCCGTTCCTGGAACAGGCAACCACACAGCCCCACCGCGAGGCCGTAAGGCATTCTTCCGGAGTATATACGTACGGGCAACTCGCAGAACGAGCAATTTCAGTTGCCGGCGGCCTCCAAGATTTCGGAGTCACACCGGGATCTCGGATCTCCTTGATCGCGAACCGCGACCCCCAGTTGATTGTTTCCGTCATCGCGTGCCTCATGGCAGGTGCAATCATTTCCGTCGTGGATGCATCGTATCCGGTGAGACGCATACATGGAATGGTCACTGCTGCTCGACCTGCCTGCGTACTCGTCGCCGGAACACGCTATCGCTCAGATTCAGGAATCCCCGTCCTCTCCACTGATAAAATCGCCTTCCGTAGCGGAACCGTCGCCGAAAACGCCTCCGCCCACGCGTATCTTGGACACACATCCGGGACTACCGGCCACCCCAAGCTTGTCAATGGAACGCACAGCGCGGTCAGGCACTTCATCCAGTGGTATACACAGAACTTCAAGCTGGACGCCCGCACTCGCTTCGCCATGATCTCCGGCCTGTCACATGACCCGCTGTGGCGGGACATTTTCCTGCCCCTCTCCATCGGCGGCCAGGTCCACATACCTGACGTCCGCACGTGGGCGCACGGAGAAAATCTCGCAGCCTGGTTGCAAGAAAACGCAATCACTGACCTCAACACCACCCCGACAATGGCACGAAGATTCCTGACGGGACAAGAGGGCCCTCTGACCGCATTGCGTCGTGTGGTTCTTGGTGGAGAGCCAACATATTGGGATGACCTTCGCAGCTTCACGAGGAGCGCCCCCGCAGCCACCTTCGTGCCCTCCTACGGTGCAACCGAGACACCCCAAATTGCCGCCCTGGGAGTCCTTGATCCCGGTGATATCGGAGACCAGTCGGGCATGGTTCCGCTCGGGGCCGCCGCTCCAGGCTTTGAGCTGGTGCTCGTGGACGAGACCGGCGTCAGGCTGTCCGGCGAGGGGTTCGGTGAAATAGTTGTCCGCTCTCCACACATAGCGCACGGATACTTCGATACGGAGAACAGCACCGGCTTCAGCGTATCGGGCGGCGTTCGCATGTACGCGACCGGCGATATGGCATACCGAACCGCACAAGGAAGCGTGGTATTTCGCGGGCGAGGTGACCGGCGCATAAAAGTCCGTGGCGTGAGGATCGAGTCGTCTGAGATCGAGTCGGCCATCAGGGAACTTCCAGAGGTAGTGGACTCCGTGGTCGTCATGGCGCCTCCACAGTTGCCCGGAAAAGGACTGCCGGCCAGCGAGAAGCTATTGGCGTTCGTCGCCACAAGGGGATCGGGCTCCCTTTCCGAAAGGCAGGTCAAGAGCCATCTCGCCAAAGCTCTACCGGCCCCTGCGGTCCCCGAGTTCGTTTCCGTCACGCGCGAGTTCCCCATCGGAACGAACGGGAAAGTCGACCTGCCCGTAATGCTCGATGAATGGAGGAAAGAGGTTCACACCCGAGCCGTTCCTCAAACAATCGGCGCCGCACGCTCAGATCCGCGCTTGCGCGCGCCGGCGGATGAATAGAACCACGCCGACCACGTCGTCGGGCCCTCTCCCTATCGCAGAGAACATCGCTCGGAACGGAGTTTTCCAGTGTCTGACACACCAACGCCGACCGGTACGAAGCGAGTCCTGGTCATAGGCTCCACCGGATATCTCGGCCAGTACGTCGCGCAGTCGTTTGCCGATGCCGGGTACCGTGTCGCCGCCTTGCAGCGCCCCGGTGGCCGACCGGTCGACCCGCGCTTCACCGCAGTACCTGGGGATCTGACGGACCCCGCCTCGTTGCGCAGCGCTTCCAAGGGCTTTGACCTGGTCATTCACGCAGGCCGGATTGAGGGCCCCCTGGAGCGCGAGGGTGTCGAGGCGATCCTCGCCTCCGGCACTCGGCTCATCCACACCTCTGGTGGCGACGTGCTCGGCCCTGGCGAAACCTTCGAGGACACAGTCCCCCAGCCACCCGACTGCGTGGCCTGGCGTGGCCCGGTCGAGGACGCGGTGCGCCAGGGCGGCGGCATCCTGATCCGGCCCGGACTGATCTACGGCAACAATGGCGGCGTCGTCCCGGACCAGCTGCTGCCGGTGACCGTCAAACTGGGTGCGGGACTCTACTTCGAACGGCGTGGCATACGCTGGCCGGCCGTGCACGTTGCCGACCTCGCGGAGCTCTATCTGTTGGTGGCGGAGAAGGCCCAGCCGGGCACCGCGTGGAATGGGGTTGCCGAAACCATCCTTGTCGACGAACTCGCTGCGGCGACGGGTGATGGAAAGTCGGTGTGCTGGCTGTCGACCGACAATCCCCCGGAGGAGATCGCGGACATCGTCGAGCTGTACGTGATGGACCATACCGTGAGTTCAGAAAGGACTCGGCGTCACATGGGTTGGGTTCCCAAACATCTGAACGCCATCGAATATCTTCGCGAGGAGTGCACGAAGGCGCTTCAGGCGCTTTCCTGACCTCGGTTCGTCAGCGGGTTCGATGCCCTGCCTCCCCGTCTGGTCTTCGTCGGTGCGGGGTCGGCGCGTCCGGTGACGGCCGGAAGCTCGCTGATGATCCACGCGCAAACATGAGTGTCCCGCCCATGAATATGCTGGGCGGGACACTCACGTTTGGCGTGGCCATTCGGGTCCGGCGGTGCAGTCCGGCCCACCCGTCCAGTGGCCACCGGTCGGGTGAGGGTGCGGTGTGGGACCGGGGTGCACAACGGACAGGGCTCCCGTGCCGTTGAGGGAGGTGTTCGACGCCTCAACTCAGCGACTCAGGAGCCCTGTTGGTGCTCATCGTCACCCGTGAAGGTGACCGCCCGTGCAAACTCGTCACCGCGGTCACCGGGCTGCTCACCGAGCGGTCACCGGGCCTACTGAAGACGCTGCGCACACACGATCCGGACTTCGGTCTCCCGAACGGCACGCTCGCGGAGCGCGACCGCGTCGGTGACGGCGACTGGGCAGCCCGTGCACGCGTCGAACAAGGCACAAGCACGACTGAAGTCCTGGCAGATCTTCCGCAGATCCCGCATCAGCCCCAACCGCATGACCGTCATCGCCAGAGCCATCCTCACCCTGGAGAGACAACGCTGAAAACGCTCAGTGAAGGACGACCGGAAGGGTTGCGTAGCCGTTCATGATGAACGTGCCCTGCGGCGGGATGTCCTCAGGCGCGGTGGCGAGCCGCATGTTGGGGAAGCGCTCGAAGAGAGCCGGAAGGGCGAGTGTCGCTTGGAGAGTGGCCAGCGAGCGGCCGAGGCACGCGTGTGGTCCGTAGCCGAACGACAGGTTGGTCTTGTCCTCGCGCAGGATGTCAAAGGCATCGGCGGTCTCGCCGTGGACCTTCGGGTCGCGCCCGACGCCCGCGAAGGCAATCAGCACCAGGTCGCCCTTCTCGATCCGGACGCCGCCGATCTCGACGTCCTCGGCCGCGTACCGGAAAGGCAGCTGGGCGACCGCGGCGTCCTTGCGGACGGTCTCGGCAAACGCCGTAGCCCAGTCGGCCTTTCCGCTCGTCACCAGATCCAGCTGGTCGGGGTGGCTCAGCAGGTCGACGACCGCGTGTGCCATGACGTTGCCGAGCGTCTCGGACCCTGCCCCGAGCAGCACGTGGAGGCTGCCGAGGAGTTCGTCGTCGGTCAGGGCGTCGTCCTCTTCACGTGCCTGGATCAGCAGACTGGTGAGGTCGTCACCGGGCTTTGCGCGCTTGGTGGCGACGAGCTCTGCCATGGCCTCGTGCCACTGGCGCAGGTTCTCCTCCGCCTCCTCCGGCGTGATGGTCGTCTTGCTGTTGGCCACCGCGCCCTGCAGCATCCGCTTGCGCGCCTCGACCGGCACCCCGAACATGTCGCAGATGACCCAGGCGGGCAGGGCGTACGTGAACCGGCCCTTGAGGTCGACAGCCTCACCCGGCTCGGTGGTTTCCAGGTCGTCGAGCAGTTCCCCGATGACCTTTTCGATGAGCGGACGGCTGGCTTCCACCTGGCGGGGTGCGAAAGCGTGGGAGACCAGCTTGCGCAGCCGATCGTGCTCTTCGCCGTCCCGGGTGTTGATGTTCTCCATCATCACCCAGGTGATCATTTCCCAGTCCATGGACACGTCGCCGTTGACCAGCGGCGGCCAGTACTTCTTGGCGTTCTTGGGGAACCGCGGGTCGAGAAGCATCTTCTTGGCGACCGCGTAGTCGGTCACCGACCAGCCGAAGTAGCCGCCCGGTAGTTCGACGCGGGTCACCGGCCCCTGCGCACGCAGCGCGCGTGCCTCGGCATGGATGTCCTTGCCCAGGCGGTCAAGGACGATCGGGCACTTACCCATTGAGTCTCCTCCAATGGACCTAGTGATGCCGGCGGTACCCAGCTTCGGAGTCGCCGACGGGCTGTGTGTGAAATCGGTGTTCGCCCACCAGCGGGGGCACCGGACGGAGCGCCCAGGGCTTCCGCGCGTTCCCGGGATCGCCACCTGGGCGGTGATGCTCAGGAGTGGCTACGGGCGCTGGTCGTAGCTCTCCGTCAGGGTGGGGTCCTTGACGATGGCCGGCGCCAAGGCCTCGTCGATCCTGCGCACGAGTTCCTCGTCCAGCTTCTGGCCTGACGCGGCGACGTTCTCGACGACCTGTTCGGGGCGCGAGGCACCAACGATCGCCGCGGACACAGACGGGTTGTGCAGCACCCAGGCGATCGCCAGCTGGGCGAGGGTGAGACCAGCCTCCGCCGCCAGCGGCTTGAGCAGCATCACCCGCTCCAGGAGCTCGTCCTTGAGCAGATGCCCCATGAACATGTCGTTGGCCGGGTCGGCTCCTCGGGCACCTGCGGGTCGCTGCTGTCCGGGCACGTACTTTCCGGTGAGCACGCCCTGCGCCATAGGTGACCAGGCGAACAGTCCAAGCCCTTCCTCGTCCCCCGCCGGCATCACCGCGGACTCGGGGACCCGCCAGATCGCGTTGTACTGAGGCTGGGAGGAGATCAGCGGCAGGCGCAGCTCGCGGGCGAGTGCGGCAGCCGCGTGGATCTGCTCCGCGGTCCACTCCGAAACCCCGATGTAGAGGGCCTTGCCCGCGCGGACCACGTCGGCAAATGCCTCCATGGTCTCCTCGAGCGGGGTGAACTTGTCGAAACGGTGGGCCTGGTAGATGTCGACGTAGTCCGTCCGCAGCCGCCGCAGGGAGCCGTCGATCGACTCGAGCACGTGTTTGCGGGACAGACCGCGATCGTTGCGACCCGGGCCCGTGGGGAAGTAGACCTTGGTGAGGATCTCCAGGCCTTGCCGACGCTCGCCGTGCAGGGCTTCGCCCAGCACAGACTCCGCACGGGTATCGGCGTACATGTCCGCCGTGTCGAATGTGGTGATCCCGGCGTCGAGCGCCGCGCGGACACACGCGCGCGCGGCGTCGGCCTCGATCTGCGACCCGTGGGTGATCCAGTTCCCGTAGGCGATCTCACTTACCATCAGGCCACTGCGGCCGACGAAGCGGTATTCCATCGTTCCGTCCTCTCGGTTCGGCCGATCGACAACGAGGGGTACCGCAGGCACCCCTCGTCGCGGTCCGGCCTGGTCAGCTGCCCGAACCCGGCATCGGCACCACGCCGTCCATCGGGGTGTTCGCGTAGCAGTCCACCAGCCACTCGCCGTCGCGCTCGACGAAGAACCACATGGCGCGGATGGCGTGCTCGGTCGGCACCTCGGTGGCGTCGGGCAGATATGCGCCTCCCTCCGAGAGAAGCAGCACGACCTTCTCGTCCTCGCCGACGTAACGCATTTCCTTCGGCACGCCGAGAACGTGCGTTCCCTTCCACTTGCCGCGGAAGGCTTCAGCCATGTACTCGTGAATGGCCGTGCGGCCCTTGAGCAACGCCCCGGGGAGAATCACGCTGGCGTCCGGTGCGTAGACCAGCGAGAACGCTTCGGCGTCCTGTGCGCGCCAGGCCGCGACGACGCGCTGGATGAGCCCACGGACCGCTGCCGCGTCGTGAGGACGAACCGCGTTGGTCGGCGCGGCTGTTGTGTCGGTGGTCATGGTTCTCCTGTCGGGTCGCTCAGACGAAGAAGGTGTTCGGCTCAAGCCCGCACAGCACCCGGCCGTAGAGCTCGAGGTTGGTGCTGGGCAGGTTGAGCGCGTGGATGGTGATGGCCTGGATGTCCCGGCGGATGCGCTGGATGAGCTGGTCGGCGTAGATGGAACTGGCGCCGGATGCGCCGGCGAGCAGGTCCACCGCCTCCGCGGTGAGCTGGCACACCCTGCCGACAGCCACTCGCGCGTAGGCGCGTTCCTGAAGCGTCCACTCCTGACCCGCGCCCGCCTTGCCGTCCACCATCGCGGCGAGCTTGCGGGCATGATGCTCGGCCTCGTCGGTCTTCAGCGTCGCCTCGGCGACCTGCAGGTGGGTGACGGGTGCGTCGATCTGCCGCTCATATGACGTGTTGGTTATGGGGCGCTTGGCGATCCGTTCCAGGAAGTCCTCCTGGGCCGCGCGGGCCAGACCGATGAGCTTGCCGCAGGTGGCGGCCCCGACAGCACCGACCACCGGCGCGCGGTACATCGTCGATTCGGCATTGCGCTTCGAGGCGTACTGCTGCTGCAGCAGGGCCGGGATGGGGATGTAGCGTCCCTCCGGGACGAAGACGTCGTGCCCACTCAGCGTGACGCTGCCGGTGCCACGCAGGCCGGAGACGTCCCAGTCCTCGACGACGTCGAGCTCGGCGCTCGGAACAAGTCCCATGATCGGCAGCGCACCGTCATCGGTGGGCAGGATGGCCGAGAACACCTTCCAGGAACTGTGCGCGGCGCCGCTGTTGAACGCCCAGGTTCCGGTGACCCGGAGGCCGCCCGTGGTGGGTTCGGCTGTAGCCGTCGGCGCGAGGGTGCCGCAGATGCGCACGTCCGGGTCGGCGAAGACCGCGTCCTGCACCTCATCGGGGAAAAGGCCCACATTCCACGACATGATCCACCAAGCGGCGACATCGAAGGCCACGGAACCGTCGCCGCGACCGAGTTCGATGCCCACGTCTATCAGCGTGGCCGCGTCGCACTCGTAGCCGCCGAAGCGCGCGGGGGTCCGCATGCGGAAGATCCCGGCTTCGGTCAGCGCGGCGACCACCTCGTCCGCAGGTCGAGCCTTGTGCTCGGCGCGGGCAGCATGCTCGCGCAGCATCGGCACCAAGCCCCTGGCGCGCTCGACCAGTTCGGCCCGAGTGGGTATGGCTGTGCTCTGCACTTCGGCTCTCCTCTACTGTGACTGTGCCGGCGTCGTGGCGCGCACTGCCGCGGCGAACGACCGCAGATCGGCGGTGAGCAGGTCAGGCTCTTCCATCGCGGCGAAATGACCGCCGCGATCGTGCTCGGACCACTGCACGATGTTCGGAAAGACTCGCTCGGCGAAGCGGCGGATCGGCTGTGCGGGATCGCGGGGAAAGACCGAGACACCCAGTGGCACCGGCAGCACCGGCGGCGGCGGGGGCAGGTTCGGCGCAGTGGGCAGAAGCGGGGCGTTGTCGCAGTAGAAGTGCGCGGACGACGCTCCGCTGCGGGTCAGCCAGTAGAGCGTGGCGTTGGTCAGCAGCTGATCGCGGTCCACCGCGTCATCGGGCGACTTCTCCGCGTCGGTCCACTCCATGAACTTCTCGACGATCCAGGCGAGTTGGCCTACGGGGGAATCGGTCAGGCTGTACGCCAGCGTCTGTGGCCGGGTGGCCTGGAGCTTCATGTAGCCCGATCCCTCATCGGCGAAGAGCGACAGCAGGCCGAGCCGGCCGAGCTCGATCTCGCTGAGGCCGATGAGGTCGGCGGGGTCAGGGCCCGGCGGGGTGATCAGGAAGTTCAGATGCAGCCCGGCGACATGCTCGGCATCAAGACCGGCCTGGATCGTTCCGACCCATGTGCCCAGGTCGGCGCCCTGAATCACGTAGCGGTCGTAGCCAAGGCGGCCCATCAGCTCGGCCCAGGCGCCTGCCGTCCGGAAGAAGCTCCAGCCGCGGTCGGCCACGGGGTTGGAGAAGCCGAAGCCAGGAAGGCTGGGGATCACCAGGTGGAACGCCTGCGAAGGGTCTCCGCCATGTGCGCGGGGATCCGTCAGTGGCCCGATCACATGGGTGAATTCCACGAAGGACCCCGGCCACCCATGCGTCATGATCATCGGTGTCGCGTCCGGCTCGGGCGAGCGTACGTGCAGGAAGTGGATCGGCGTGCCGGCGATCTCCACGCGGAACTGCGGGAACTCGTTGAGCTTGGCCTCTGCGGCGCGCCAGTCGAACTCGGTCCGCCAGTAGGACACCAGATCACGGAGGTAGTCGAGTGGCACACCCCGCTCCCAGTCCATGCCGGGGGACGTCTCCGGCCATCGGGTGGCGGCCAGTCGTCGCTGAAGATCCTCGAGCTCGGCCTCAGGGATATTGATACGGAAGGGTTGCATCTACGCTCCATGACCTTCGGCAGGACGATGACGGCGATGACAGGGAGTTGCCGCGCCCAGCGGAAAGGGGCCGACGTCCGTCACGCTAGGCGGACGACGCAGACCGCCGAAAGTGCCTGGCTGACCAGCGCAATCACGAAGTGGAAGCCTCGCACTACAGAAGAAGAACGAAGGCACGCCCGGGCTTTAGCGTGGACTGAGGATGACAGCGGGTCCGTATGGTTCACACCCAAGGAGATATGAGCTCATGGCAGCACACATCGGCGACCGCGCGGTCGTGCTGGGCGGGGGGATCGCGGGGTTGTTCGCCGCGCGCGTCCTTTCCGAGTCGTACCACGAGGTGACCGTGATCGACCGGGACACCCTCACCGGCGCCTACGGTCCGCGCTCCGCCACCCCACAGGGCCACCACATCCACGCACTGCTCGCCCGTGGGCAGCAGGTCATGGAGGAGCTCTTCCCAGGCATCACGCGCGAGCTGACGGCGTGCGGTGTGCCGGTCGGTGACTTCGGTTCCAGCCTGAGCTGGTACTTCAACGGGCAGATGATACGCAGGACGGAGACCGGTCTGGTCTGCGTTGCCGCCGGTCGTGCACGGCTGGAGGCTCACCTGCGCGAGCGCGTCACCGCGCTTCCCGGCGTGAGCTTGGTCGAGCGCACCGACATCCTCGGACTGGTCACGACCGGGCGGGAGCGGATCGTCGGAGTACGGATACAGGAGAAGACGCCTGGGTCCGCCGAGAGGAGCCTGGAGGCCGACATCGTCGTCGACACCACGGGCCGCGGCTCCCGCACCCCGCGGTGGCTCGAGGAACTCGGGTTCGGGCAGGTGCCGCAGGAGCGCGTCTACATGGATCTGACGTACACCACGTGCGACTTCGAGGGGCCGCTGCCCTTCGATCCGATCGGCGACGACATCGCGCTGATTCCCGTGGCGACGCCGGCGATGCCGCGTGGAGCGATCTTCGCCCGCATGCCGGACCGATACTCGCTCTCGCTCACCGGAATCCTCGGCGACAAGCCACCAACGGACCTCGAGGGTTTCCTCCGGTACGCCAGGACGCTGCCCGTCCCGGAGATCTACGAGGCGGTCAAGGACGCCGTGCCGATGGGCAAGCCCCACACCTTCCACTTCCCGGCCAGCGTGCGCCGGCACTACGAACTGCTGCCCGACCTGCCTGAGGGCCTGGTCGTCCTGGGCGACGCGGCGTGCACGTTCAATCCGGTGTACGCGCAGGGCATGACCGTCTCGGCGCTGGGTGCTGCGCTGCTCGCCGAGCATCTGAGGGTCGGATCGCCGCCCAAGCCCACCGCGTTCCAGCGGGACCTGGCCCAGGTGATCGACGCGCCGTGGATGATGGCCGCGGGCGCCGACCTGGGCTTCCCCGGAGTCCAGGGTCTGCGCACGCTTGAGGTTCGGATGGGCAACGGGTACATGCCCAAGCTGCAGGCCGCCGCCACGGCTGACTCCACTCTGTCCGAGGCCTTTCTGCGTGCGGCCGGCATGATCGACCCGCCGCAGGCTCTGATGAGCCCGGAGATCATGGGCCGTGTCTTCGCCGCAGGCTGATCCGGGACGCACCTCGCCGCCTTCTCGGCCGCATCGGTCTCGGACACCCCGATGAGTCCCTTGCGAGTGGCCCTGCGCACTCGGCCTCGGTTCGAGGCGGTCCCGCAGTAGATGGCGCGGTTGCAGGGCCTGGGCCGGCGAAGCGTGCCACGCGCCCGTGTCCGCCTGGAGAATCGCCTCCAGGCGGACACGGGCGCGCAGCCGGACCGGTCACGCGGCCTCGGGCCCGCGAACTCGCCCCCTGTCGGCGTACTCCTCGCGGTGCTCACCCGCTCGACCCACCAACGGGCCACCGGATTCCCTCGCTGAGGCAGCAGCCCTCCTCCAGTTCTCCTGATCGGGCCTACCGCAAGGTGAGCACGTACATCCGTACCCGGCTGGGCACGTTCATGTGTACGCAGACACCCCCTCCATACGTGCGCGGAGCCGACAGATGGTTGTCGGCTCCGCGCACGTATGGAGGGGGCGATGCTGTCACAGGGCCTGGATCATCGCCTCGGCAACATGAGTGTCCTGCTCCACAGTGCCGCCGGACACACCAACTGCGCCGATCGTACGGTTGTTTGCATCCGAGAGCGGGAGGCCGCCCCCGAAGGTGATCAAGCCGTCGTTGCTGTGATCGATGCTGTAGAGCGGGCCGCCGGGCTGCGAGATCTCGCCCAGGGTCGCGCTGGGCATGCGGAACAGCACTGATGTCTTCGCCTTCTTCAGGGCGATGTCGATGCAACCGAGCCAGGCGTCGTCCATCCTCGTGAAGTGCAGCAGGTGACCGCCGGCGTCGACGATCGCGATGTTCATCGCGACGCCGATGTGCTCAGCGGCCTTCTGGCCGGCAGCGGCTATCCGAGCGGTTGTCTCCAGGGTCAAATCGGTCACGGCAGGTCCTGCCCTTCGGAGTCATCGGTAGAAGCGGAAGGCTGAGGATCGTGGGGTGATGCTCATCGCGCAGGAGCGGACAAGACGCAAAGAGGACGAGCAGGCCGGCCGGGCACGGCACGGAGCACGAGCGAAGTCCACGTGGAGCCCGCTGTCCGGCGATCGCTAGCCGAGCAGGCGCAGACCCGTACCGGCCAGCAGATACGAACCCGTCTGCTCCGTCCCGCCGGCGGCCAGGCTCACGAACGCGGCTCCTGCCACCTCCGGGGTGAGGACCGGGTCCCCCATCCCCTTGATGAACTCCTCGACGCCGATTCCACTCCGGCGTGCGTATGCCTCGGCCGCAGCGAGGCCGAATGGGGTGGCTGGAGTCAGCTGCGGCAACACCGCCGCGAAGTTGATCCCGAGACCTTCTCGGTCCGCCTCCTGTGCCGCGTATTCGGTCAGGAAGCGCACGGTCGACTTGGCGCCGGCGTAACCTCCGCTCAGAGGAGATCCGCGCAGGGCCGCCCCACTGCTGGTCACGATCACCTGGCTGCCTGGCTCAAGCGGCCGTACCAAGGCCTCGCGTACCCATGTGAAGGCGATCCGGACGTCAACGTCCCACGGCGTCGAGAAGGTTTCCCAGGTCTGCTGTGCAATCGGGCGCAGCAGCGGCGAGGCACCCGCAAGGATCGCGAGCACGTCCGGACGGTGACGGTCGAGCAGCTGACCGGCCAGCACCGGGTCGGCTGCGTCGCCTTGCTCGCAGTGCAGCCGCGGCTGTCCTGCGGCGAGTTCGCTCAGGGGGGCCATGTCGCGGGACAGCGCCACCACCTCTGCCCCGGCGGTGAGGAACGCCTCGAGCACACCTCGGCCGAGCCCCCGGCTCGCGCCTACCACCAGGGCGCGTCGTCCTGCGAGTTGACCCATTCTCCTCGTTCCCTTCCTTCGTGCGCGACAGCGGGTGGCGGCTGTGTCAGCGATCTCCGTGTATTCGGCACTACGGCAGTGCCGTGCACGGCGGAAGCCGGAACGTTGCTGGGTACCTGATCGGCGCGAGACGAAAGCCGCAGACGCTGACTTTGGCAGGAGGGCCCGGTGTGGACATCTTTCAGATTGCCGAACCGGAGGCCCTCTGCTGCCAATCACCTGATGGGGTGAGGACTGCCATGCGGCCGAAGAGTCCGAACGGCGTCCTGATCAACATGCGGCCGTGTTGATCAGGACGCGGGAACCATCCCTACGACTGAGACGAATCCCCTCGTGCAATCAGTTCCTCAAGGCTGGCGAACGGCCGCAGCTCCAGGCGCCCCAGCTGCGCCAGCGGGTGAGCCCGTGCTACCTCGATGGCCTCATCGCTGTCTGCGCACTCAAGGATGTCGAAGCCGACGATGACGTCCTGGGTAGCGGCGAATGGACCTTCCGTCACGAGCAACTCGCCGTTGCGGACACGGACGGTCAGGGCCTCCTTGCTGGACACCAGGGGACTGCCCAGCACACGCCGGCCGTTTGCGTCGTTGGCGGCGACCCAAGGACCGCAGTCATCGGATACGCCCGTCTCGGGCTCGCTGTCGGTGCACACGAACATCATGAACTTCATTGGTCTGCTCCTTGGGATACCACGATGTGCTCCTTGCCGCGCACCACGCTAGGCAGACGAACAGGGCTGGGCGTCGTCTCCATTGGTGAGGTGCCACCGGATGCAGGACGCCACGCCGAGGCCGAGTGCGGTGCAGACGGTCAATCATGGGAGGCCGGGCTGAACGGCGAGGTTGCCGTGCTGGATGCCGCGGACCGCGTACCAGTCGGCGGCGAGCGCGTCGGACCGCGCCGGCGAGGCCGAGTGGAGGTTGGTCCGGGCAGGCGCTCGGTCTCGGCCATCACCACACCATGCAGACTACTCAACCCGCCAAATGAGACGACGCCAAAAGGCCACGATTGGCTGGAAGAGAGCACTGAGCGAGATTGAAGCAAGGACCGAGAAGGTGTGTTGCCTCCGAACCGCTGCCGTCCGCTCAGCTGCTCCAGCGGCCGAGACGGGCTCCCGTGTTGCGGCCTATGGTCAGGGCGGCAGCGAGGGCCGCCCAGGACGTGAGCTCAATCAGACTCCGGTCAGCGGGGTACTGCTCCCGGACCGCGGCTACGTCCGCGGCCGTCACCTGATAAGGAGCCGGCGCCGTCAGCAGCGCTAGCCGCGCAGCGGCCACGTCTGCCGCCGGCACCTTGGCCGAGATGTCGCCGAGCCAGGCTCGACTCGGCCCCATGGGATGACCGTCCCACACCGCGAGACGCGCGCCCACATGCTCACGTACCAACTCGGGCAGCCATCGGGCTGCCCCGTTGGCCGCGGCTGTGGCACGGCCGAACGCCTCTGCCACGCCCGGGTTGGGCTCGGTCCACTCCAGTCCGTCCGGCAGTGGCGCTGCGGGTAGCAGGTCGAGAGGGAGGCTCCGGGGACCAAAGGGACGCGTAGTAGACGGTGCCGACCAGATTGGTCTCCTCGAAGCCGACCGTGTGCCGGTACTCGAAGTAGTCGCTCACCATGCTCACCTTTCACATCAGTCCGAGTGGGTGGTGTGCCACATCGCGCCGACCGTGACCTACCGCCTTGTGATTCCCTCAGCGATATTTGATCTTGTGCGGCAGGGTCTCTCGGCTTTCAGGACTCAGTCCCGAGCAGAGAGGGCAGCTTGGCGATGACGCTGTTGCGGGAGCTGCGGGAGCCGTCGGGCGCAGGCGCGCCGTAGCGGACGGACACCCCCGGCGCCGTGCGGCGCCCGCGCAGTTCGTTGCGGTCGTCCAGGGCCGACGTGTGCGGGCCGTCGCCCATCCGGCACGAGGCAAGGGGTGCACGGTGTAGGCACCGACGACGTCGTTGGTCCAGGGCATGACCTTGGAGAGCCCGTCCTTCTCCAGGATCTCCTTCGCCTCGGCATCGGATCGGGCCCGGGCGGCGACGGTGCTGGGGCTCGGGTATGGGTGCCGAATCGCCTGGTCCGGAAGGGGAACGGATCCGCGAGTCTGTGCCCAGAAGCCCAAACAAACCTGATTGCGCGGGTGGGCGTTCTGAGCAATATCAAGGTTGCCGGTGGGCCTGTCAGGGCGTTTGATGGCCGACGGGCTGTACGGACGATCGGAAGAGATCAGCGCGACCGGATTACTTCAAGTGACCCCGTCGCGTTGCCGTCCCAGCCTTCGCAGGTGTGTCTCGGTTTCCGTGCGCGCGTGGAAGTCTGCACGTTGTTCTGAACGACTGAGGTAGTGAGGTATGCGCGATCGGGCGGTCCGCACCCGTAAGGGCAACATCGAGACTGCGGCGTCCACGTTCGAGGAACGGGGCTACGTCGGCCCGAGGGGGGCCCAGACGATCGGCGCGGAGGCCGGCGCGGCTCCCGGCCTGGCGGGCCGTGGTGTCACTGCTCCCAGCCCGCCGTGAGAACAACCCCCGCACCGTCACGTTTGCTGCCCTCCAACCACACCGCCGAGGATAGGAAGTGGCCCATGCCGTCGACACAGCACGTGAGGCTCGGCAAAACCGAGTGGCTCGCCTGGCCCGACGCACAGTTGCGGAGCACGGGCTTCCCGGCCTCCGGCCTGCTCAGGTTCGCCGCCGGCGAGTGTGCAGAGCGCGCTGACGACTTCCTTGCGGGGAGAGCGGACCACGACGCCTTCGCCACGGTCTTCGAGAAGACCGTGGTCGATATATCGGTCGAGGTGAACCGGGTGGCCGCCGACCCGTCCCTCCGCGAGGCAATCGTCTGGCAGAACCCCGCCGTGGCCGGTCTACTGGACTCTCTCCTGCGGAATCAGGAGCCGATCAAGCGAAATGCCAAGCGGCGATACCGCGAGGTGCAGCTCAGCAAGTTCTGGCAGCGCTACAGCTCCAAGGCGGAGACCATCGGATTCTTCGGGCCGTCCCTGTGGATCACGCTCGACCCGGAACGCTCCGACATCCATGCTGTGCCCGGGCGCCGGCTGATTGACAAGCGCCACGTGTTCCTGGAGCCCTGGGCGGTTGTCGCGTACGGCGAGTGGCTCACCACGGATGAGGAGATGCGCCGGTGGCTTCCGCCGGCCAGGCACCCCCACCATCTCCTGGAGCGGGAACAGGTGACCCGGCCGGGCGAGGAGCCCGCCGTGATCTCGGAGGCGGAATTCGTCCTGCTGCGGGCATGCAACGGCAAACGTCCGGCCGCCCTTGTCGCGCAGCAGCTGTCCTCCGGGGATGCCCCTCTGTTCGCGAGCACGGACGAGGTCTATCAACTCCTCGACGCGCTGGTGGAGCGAAAGCTGGCGACTTGGGATGCCAACGTGCCTCTCAACACAGCTGGTGCGGGGGTACTTGACGAACGTATCGCAGCCATCGGCGACCCACGGCTACGCGACAGGGCCCGCTCGGGATTCGATCGGCTCAAGGCGGCCCGGGACGGCGTGGCGAGGGCCGCAGGTGACCCTGCCGCGCTGGAGGCCGCGCAGCTCCACTTGAGCAACGAGTTCACGGAGATCACGGGACGACCGGCACGCCGCCGCGGCGGCGTGACCTATGGCGGCCGGGGACTGTGCTACGAGGACACGACGCGCGACCTTGAGCTGTCACTCGGACGCGACTTCATCGACGACTTGGCGGCGCCGATGAGCATCGTCCTGCAGGCGACCCGTTGGCTCACCGTGGCCATGTCCGAGGTTTACGAGCAAGAGCTGCGCCGCCTCTACACAGAGCATTCCCGGTCGGGCGAACACCTGACGCTCGGTAGCATCTGGCCGCGCGTCCTTCGCCTCTTCTTCGGCTCCGGCGCGAAAGCCGCCGACGGGGTGACGCAGGACTTCATCGAGCGGTGGACGCAGGTACTCGGCCTGAACCAATCGACCACCGGCCTGAACGAGTTGCGCCTGTCCGCGGACGCACTTGCCCAGCGGGTCCGGGAGCGGTTCCCGGCATCGGCGCCCGGCTGGGACGGCGGCCGGGTGCACAGTCCCGACCTGCACATCTGTGCCTCGTCGCCACAAGCGGTGAACGACGGCGACTACGTGATGGTGCTGGGCGAAATGCATGCCGCAGCGGGCACGATGGAAGGGCACCTCTTCGGCTGGTCCCTGGATGATCCGGCAAGTGTGGTGGAACGGCTCGCGGCAGATCAGGGCAAGGACCGCATCATCCCGCTGTTCCCCAAAGTGTGGCCGCGCAACGCCGGCCGAACCGTCCCGTTCGAGCACTCGGTCAATGACCGCTTCCTGGCCTTCTCCTCCGTGCCGGGCGCCGACCTCGACCGCACCACCTCCATCGCCGCGATCGACCTGTCACTTCGAGACGATCGCGTATGGGCGAGTATGGAAGGCCGTGAGTTTCCGTTGGTGCACGTGCTTTCAGCCTTCCTGTCGATGGCGAACATCGACGCACTCAAGCTCGTCTCGGCAGGCGAGCACACTCCCAGGATCAGCGTCGACCGCCTGGTGCTGTTTCGCGAGACCTGGCAAACCACGGCTGAGGCGACGGGCTTGCTCCCGGTTCGGAGCGAATCGGAGGAATTCCTCGCCGCACGTCGCTGGCGTCAGCGCAACAATCTGCCGGAGCGCTGCTTTGTCAAGATCTCCACTGAAACCAAACCCTTCTACGTTGACCTGAGCAGCCCACTGTTCGTGTCCTCACTCAGTTCCGCCCTTCGCGCCGCGCGAAAGTCCGCTCGGGAGAACGAGGTGGTCACCGTGACCGTCACCGAGATGCTCCCCGCCCCTGAACAGGCGTGGGTTCCCGGCCCCGACGGCGAGTCGTTCTTCGGTGAGATCAGAATGCACATCGTCGACCCTCAGCCGTGTGCCCAGCCGTAGGGCCCGATGATGCGGGCAGTTGAACGCCGAGGGCCCTCCGGCATGCCTCGACGGCTCTCCTGTCCGTGTCGCGTTGAAGCTCCGTTGCGCAGGCAGCCTCCCCAAGTCGGCCTTGCTCAACGGAGCCTCAACGTGCGGTCAGCCTGTTGACCCGGACTGCTACGAGAAGCCCGCGACACTCGCCACGTGAGAAATTCCCTACGTGTTCACCACCCACTGCCGCCCATCAATGAGTTCACGCGCCGCGTCAAGGTGGCCGGCGTGACAGGCAGTTTCGGTGATCACATGAAGGACGACCTCGCGCACATTGTGCAGGCGCCAATCGTCCTCCTCGGGGAAGGGCCACCAGAGCAGGCCCGCGTCTATCGATGAGGCGGCGATGATCGTATCCGCCAGTGACGCTTCTCGGCGGTAGCGGGCGAGGATCTCCGCGGTCGGCACGCTCGAAGCCACCTGCCATGCGCATTCCTGGCTACCGACAAGGCCGATGGCGTCCGAATCACCAGCCACAACAGCACGAAACCACAGGCGCTCCACGGCCACAGTGAGGTGCTGCACCATTCCCAGGCAGCTCCACCCGGAGGGCAGCACCGCCCGCCGCAATGCTTGATCGTCCAACCCCTCCAGCGCGCCGAGCACATGCTTCCGCTGCGCCCGCAAGTACCGCAGCAGGGCCGACATCTCCAGGTCCACTCCCACGGTCATCTCCGCACCTCCCGCGTGCGGCGCGCTTCGATGGCCGTCAGATCCTCGACATCGGCAGGGGGTACACCGGTCGTGCCTAACCCGGCGTAGGTGTTCATGTGCATCATGTGCCTCATGCTCCCCCGGAGCACCAGAGCTGTACAGGAAGACATGCTCGTGGCCAGGGACCAAATGTCTCGTCATCCTGTCCGATTGAATTCCGTGTCAACAGGTCGCTTCTGCTAGTGGTGGCATGCGCGTTCACCAACGGTCCTGGTGCGGTTGCCCCCTCCAGGCCTGCCCGCTTCCAGCGCCGACGCGACGTTCCGGGTGCTCTCCATCCGGCCGATGTACCAGCGCCGGCGGACTGGGCTGTGGCTCACCCTCCGGACGATGGCTGACGACCTCGGCCTTCTTGACTTCGAAGGCCGCTCCTTCCTGGAGTACGAAGAATCGTTACGCCCGGCTCCGCCCGGGTGACCTCGCGCGTCCCGGGGCCGGGCTCAGGGAAGGGACCTGCGGGTCCGGCAGCTCGCCGGGGCCCGGCGTCGGGGTGGCCTACGTGCCCGGATCGGTACGGGTGCAGTCGACATGGGTCACATGAGGCTTCGTCATGGTGCGGCCGCCGCGTTCGGCGCGCTCGCTCTCCTCGCCGCGCAGCCGGGGTCCGCGAGCGCCGCCGTGGGGAACTTCTCCACACGTACGCCGGGCTCGACGGCATGCCCCGCACGGTCACCCTGCACGATCCCCAGAGCCCCGGCTGCGTCACGCTCCCCGAGGTCGCCGACACCCGGGGCTCCGAGCCCGCCTACGCCCCGCAGAACGAGACCGCCGAGTGGGTCATGGTGTTCACCGGCACCGACTGCACCGGCGACTCCTGGACCCTGGGCCCGCACGGACGGCCCACATCGGAACGGCTCAAGCTGCGCTCGGTGTACCTGACCGGGCGTCACTCGGGCGTGTCAGCCCAGGATCAGCGGGAGCCGTGCCGCCAGGTCGCCGAGGTCAGCCGTCTGCGCGGGGGTCGGTGTGCTGCGGCCCGTGCCGGTGCGCAGTGCGTCGGCGTCCGTGAGCGAGGCGGGGAACGCGGCGCCCGCGACGGCCTCCAGCGCGGTCCGGGCCACGGCCAGGGTCTCGGCGGGCGGCCCGGGGGCGGCGGGCAGGTGGGCCACGAGGTCGAGGTGGTGCAGGGTGCCTTCGAGGACGTACGCGGAGAGGTAGTGGGCGACCGTGAGGACCATGTCCTGCGTACGGACCCGGGCGGCCGGGTCCGCGAGACCGGCGGCGCGGACGGCCGCCGTGCCGACGTCGTCGATGTGGTGCTTGAGCCAGCGCGGTTCGCCGTACGCGGCCGCCAGCCGGGGGATCAGGGCGTCGAGCGGGTCGTCGCCCGTCGGGGGTTCGGGGAGCAGCGTCCAGTAGCCGGGCGCGTCGGTCGTGGCGGGCTCGTCGGCGGGGGTGACCAGGGTGATCAGGACGTCCTGCGCGTCGATGACCAGGTGAAACACCAGGTCCCGGACGAGCCACCCCGTACAGCCCGAGGGTTTGTCGAAATCCTCGTCGGGAAGACCGGCCACGGCGTCGAGCAGCGCCGTCCAGGAACGCGAAAAGGAATGCATGGGCCCACGCTAGGGCGTGCGTGCCTCATCCGTAGTGACGCAGCTGCGGCCACATCTCGGCCCAGGGGTGGCGCGGCCCCGTACAGACGTAGACGTGTCCGCCCCATTCCACGTTGTGCATGCCGTACGGGTTGGTGAGGCCTGCGGCCACGGTGACGTGCCGGAAGTACCGGCGCAGCTGGGCCTCGTAGCCGGGGGCGTGCTCCGGGCCGGGGGCGACGGCCAGGACCGTGGTGGCGGCCGGGTCGCCGGGGCCCCACCACCAGTCGGTGTTGTGGGCGCTCACGGCGTGCGGCAGGCCGGTGCCGCGCCCGAGTTCGTTGATGGCGCCCGCTTCTCCGTAATCGGCCGTGAAGATCACCGCTTGGGCGCGCTGCTCCTGGGGGAGGCCGTCCCACACCTCGCGCACGGTGCCGACGAGTTGGGGCCAGCCCAGGGTCTCCCCGGTGTTGGTGCTGACGCCGTACGTCCAGGCGACCGCGCCCGGCGGCAGGACGGGCAGGACGATGACGGCGAGCACCGCGGTGGAGACGGCGGTCGCGATCGTGAGGGAGCGCATGCGGTCGCGGCGGGCGCGCAGCCATCCGTCGAGCCCGACGGCGCCGGCCGCCAGCAGGCACACGTACAGCCCGCCCAGGTAGTAGATCTGGGCGCCCGTCGTCACGGCGAACACCACGAACAGCACGGCGTACGCGGCGACCAGGCACTGCCACAGGGGCCGCCCCGAGCGCCAGAGGAAGCGCAGGCCACCGAACCACAGGACCGCCGTGGCGAACCCGGCCGTGGCGAGCTGCCCGACGATCCAGGTGGGGATGTGACCGGGGCCGCCGTTCTTCTCGTTGAGCGCCCGGGTCATCTCGAACATGGCCCAGTCGTGGTGCGCCTGCCACCACAGGTCCGGCAGCACGAGCAGCACGGCGAGCGCCGCCCCCGCCAGGAGCCACCGGTCGGCCACCGCGCGCCGGGCCGGGCCGAGCAGGACGGCGGCCACCAGGACGATCCCGAAGATGCCGGCGAGGTGGTTGAACTCGGCGCCGATGCCGACGAGCGCCCCGGCCGCGAGCCACCAGCGGGTGTCGCCGGTGCGGCCGATCCGTACGACCACGAGCGCGATCGCCGCCCAGGCCAGCACCTCGTACGCCGTGGTGTTGGCGAGGTGCGCGCCGCCCAGGAGTGCGGGCATGGCGGCGGTCGCGACCGCCGCGAGGAGCTGCGTCCGCCGGGCGCCGCCGAGCTCCCGCGCCGTCAGCCCGCCCACCACGACCGTGCCCGCCGCGGCGAGCGCGGGCCAGAGCCGCAGCCCGGCCTCCGAAACGCCGAACAGCTCCAGCGAGACGCGCGCCAGCAGCGGGGCCAGGACCGGCTGGTCCACGTAACTCGCCTGAAGGTGCCGGGCGCTGTCGAGGAAGTACAGCTCGTCGATGTGGAAGCCGTAGCGCGTGGACAGCGCCATGAGGAGGACGAAGACCCCGGCGGCGACGAGAAGCACGCGGCGGTCGGGCGGGGTCAGGGGGTGGCTCGCGGTGTCACGTGCGGGTGTGGTCGGGGCTGCCGTGTCCGGTGCCGGTGTGTCCGTCTCGTCCGCCATGTCGTCCGTCCCCCGGGTGCCGGCATCCCGGGCGTCGTCCGCAGCCCGGGCGGCCCGTGCGCTGCGGGCCGCCCACACCCTAGGGCCGGGCGAGGTCGTCCACGGCGAGGAACGGTTCGGCGGCCGGCGTCGCCGGGGTGGGCCCGGTGAACGCCATGACGTCGCGGTGCAGGTGGGACTGGTCGGCGTATCCGGCGTCGGCGGCCACCCGGGCCGGGCGCTCGCCCGCGACCAGGCGGTGCGCGGCGTGGTCGAAGCGGACCAGGGTGGTCGCCGCGCGCTTGGGCGGCAGGCCGAGCTGGGAGCGGAAGCGTTCGCGGATCCGGGACGCCTCACGGCCCCACAGCGCGTCCAGTGGGACGAGCCGACGGCCACCACGAGGAACTCGGTGCGCTGGGCCGGCTGCCGGGACGCCCGAGTTCGACTGCCACCTGGCCCTTGTGGCGGCGGGTGTCTGCCAACCCTGCCCTCGCCGTCAGCTCCCGGCCACCCACTCGGCATGGAACCCGTGCGGGACGCGCACCGGCAGCCGTACGACGGCGACCGGCCACCCGGTGAAGTCCGCGGTGTCGATGACGACGAGGTCGCTGGTGCCGGAGGCGGTGTCGAAAACGGCACTGAGCAGATAGCCGTCTCCCTCCGGGGCATTGGCGGAGCGGGGTACGAAGACCGCTTCGCCGCCCTCGCGTCCCGGCCCGAAGCGGTGCCGGTCGACACGGCCCCTCACGAGGTCGTGGCGCAGCAGCGCGGGCCCGGCAAGCGCGGCGCCCCGGTCCGGGTGCAGCTCCACCGTAAAGGCGTAGCGGTACGGGGAGCCCGCGTACCGGTCGTCCATGCGGGGGAACTCCTGGATCTCGCCGGACAGCCGGTCCTCGGTCACGAGGCCGCCGGCCCGGTCCACGGTCCAGCGCCACAGGGTGGGCGCCGACTCGCTGGGATGCAGGGGGTCGCGGTCGAAGGCGCGCTCGTGGCGGATGACGTCGATGACGATGTGGCGGCCACGGCTGTACGCGTTGACGGGATGGAAGACGAAGCACGGGGCGATGCTCATCCACCGCACGTCGGCGTCCGTGCCCTCCCGGGGGAGTATGCCGAGGCGAGCCTCATGACTGTCGTTCCAGGTGTACGGGACGCGTGAACCCGCGGCCGCCGCCCGGGCGTCGTAGGTGACCGGCAGGTCGTAGATGATTGCCTCGCGGTCCGTCAGCGAGAAGGCGTGCATCATCGGGGTGTCCTTCACCGTGATGTTCTCGCGTCGGCGTACCCGCCCCGACGCGTCCAGCGTCAGGTGGTCGACCCCGGGGCGGCCCGGCTCGTACGCCACCGCATGCATCTCCTGGGTGAGCGGATCGACGACGGGGTGGGCGCTGAAGCCGCCGGGCAGGGTGCCGTCGAAGTCGACCCGGTCGAGCGTTTCCAGCCGGTCGCCGAGCCGGGTGGGCAGCGCGCCGCCGTCGGCGAGCGCGAGGGTGTGCCCGGCGTGCCGGACGATCGCGCAGTTGGTGTTGTCCGACAGGCCGTGACGCGGCCCGGGCGCGGGGAGTTCGCCGAGGGCGCGTGCCACCCGGTCCGTGCGCACCCAGCGGTTGCGGTACCACTCGGCGCGGCCGCCGCGCAGCCGCAGGCCGTGCACCATCGCGTCGCCGGCGAAGGAGTGGTCGACGGCCGGGTCGTGGCCGTCCAGCGCGTTGGGGCCGATCCGCAGGAAGGTGCCGTCGAGCTCGGCGGGCAGCTGTCCGCTCACCGCGGGGAAGGGCAGGGTCACCTCTTCGCGAACCGGCCGGTAGCCGCTGCTCAGCAGATGTGACGTGCTGTGCCGGTGATGAGTGGGCATTGCTGTCCATCCTCACGAATCGCTGTTACGTAACATCGTTATGGCAGCGTTGCACCGGCATGGCAGGATGTCAACCGTGAGCCCACGGACAGCGAATCCCGCTCTTGGCGTACAACTCCTCGAAGCCGCGGCACAGCTCCTCGCCGAGGAGGGTCCCGCCGCGCTGTCGACCCGTCGTCTCGCCGCGGCGGTGGGTGCCTCAACGACGGCGGTGTACACGCACTTCGGCGGAAAGAGCGACCTGGTCAGGGCCATGGTCAAGGAGGGCTTCCGGCTGCTCGACCGGCGACTGCGGGAGGTGCCGGAGTCGTCGGACCCGGTCACCGACATCTGCTCCCTCGGGGTGGCCTACCGGTGCAACGCGCTGGAGCATCGCCACCTCTACGGGGTGATGTTCGGGGGCGCCGTCCTGGGCGGCTTCTCGCTGACCACGGAGGACCGCCAGCACGGCCGCTACACCCTCAACGTCCTGGTGCGGGCGGTGGAGCGCGGCATGGAGACGGGTCGGCTGCACCCGGGGGACGCGTACCTGGTGGCCCATCAGCTGTGGGTCGCGCTGCACGGTCTCGTGACGCTCGAACTCGGCGACTACCTGGTCGAGCCGTACGACGCGAACGTCTGCTTCGAGGCCCAGCTCACCGGCCTCCTCGTGAGCGTCGGCGCGGCCCGGGACACGGTGGCCGCCGCGCTGAGGCAGAGCTGCGACGGCACGGACGCCCCCTAAGGGGGTGCGGATTTCAGCCCGCAGAGGCCGGCCGTGGAGCCTTCCACTGGAGGACCTGGCCCTGCGGGTCGCGGCTTACTGGCGGACGGACCTGACGATCCGGCAGCTCGCGCCGTTGTGCGGGGTGTCCAAGTCGGCGGCGGACCGCGTCGTCGACCGCCTCGGGCCGGACCGCCGGCGCAAGGGCGAAGTCCTACCCTGCCTGCAGGAACACAACAAGTCCCACAAGCAGGTCCGCGCCCGTGTCGAGCACGTCTTCGCCCGGATGTACAACCTCGCCCTCACCGGATAGACGAGCGGCCCCACCGCGATCGACCCCGTCGAGCGCGACTCGGAGATCATCTACGGGACAACCCCTAGTACGACCTAGGGGCAGCGCGGCCGCCGGGACCGTACGACCGCGTGGACAGCACGTTCGCGTAAATCCGTGACTCGGCGTCACGGCTTCTCCCGCGATGAACCTCCTTCGAGAATGCTCTCTTACGCCGACATCGAGTAGTCCGCCGAGGCCGGACCCGCTTCAAGCAATGTCGGAGAGGCAGTGCGCGCTGCCGTCGCTCATTCTCGGAACGCGAACCCGTGCAGGACAAGCCGTCCAGCTCTTTGTGGTAAGTGAGGGGGAGTGCGATGAATCAACGCGAACGCTTTCGCAGAATAACGCCAGGTGTAGTGACGGTGCTGGTGGCCGCGTCCCTGTTCTTTGCGGTCCGGAGTTCCGTCGCAGTGGCGGGCGGTGACGAGGCCGCCGCAAAGTACAAGTTCCAGGAAATGCCCATCGCGCTGCCACCCGGTTACAACTCGCAACCGATGAATACGGTCCGCAAGGTGAACCCGGCGTACGAGAAGATCCGGTCCTGGATCTCATCCGTGGGTGCCGGTATCGCGATCAACGACCTGGTCGGCAACGGCAAGGCCGACGGCATGTGCATCGTCGACACCCGTACAGACCAGGTCGTCGTGACATACACGCCGAACGCCGTCAAGGAGGACCGGTTCACCCCGTTCGTCCTCGACGGGTCCCCGCTTCCGATGGATGACGCCATGGCGCCCACCGGCTGCGCCCCGGGCGACTTCAACGGTGACGGCAGGATGGACCTGCTGGTCTCATACTGGGGCCGCACTCCGATCGCCTTCATGGCCAAGGAGAGCGCGACCACCCCGTCGCCGGACGCTTACGTGGCCCGGGAGGTGGTGCCGTCGAAGAGCGCCGACGGCGCCTACCACGGCCCCCGCTGGAACACCGACGCCCTGTATGTCGGTGACCTGGACGGCAGTGGACACCCGTCCGTCGTCGTGGGGAACTACTTCCGGGACTCGGACGTGCTCGACCCGAACGGTCTCGACAACGTGGGCATGAACGACTCGCTGTCCAACTCGAAGAACGCCGGCGGCGACCACGTCATGCGCTGGACGGACGCGACCACCGGCGACGAACCCGGTGTCTCCTTCGTGGAGGAGAAGGGGGCCATCCCCTACAAGGCATCCACCGGCTGGACTCTCGCGATCGCCGGGGCCGACCTCACCGGCGACGATCTGCCCGAGATGTACATCGCCGACGACTTCGGCCACGACCACCTGCTCTACAACCGCTCGACGCCCGGGCACATCGAGTTCACCGAGGCCACCGGCAAGCGCACGCCGACCACACCCAAGTCCTTCGTGCTCGGCAAGGGCTCGTTCAAGGGCATGGGCGTCGACTTCGCCGACGTCGACCACAACGGCCGCTTCGACATGATGGTCAGCAACATCACCGCCGCATGGGGCCTGGAGGAGAGCAACTTCCTCTGGATCAACCAGACCCGCGACGGGGCCGAGATGGCCCGCAAGCTGGCCGACGGCGAGGCACCGTTCAAGCAGGAGGCTCAGGAGCACGGCGTCGCGTGGACCGGCTGGGGCTGGGACACCAAGATGGCCGACTTCCTGAACAACGGTGAGCTGTCGATCCTTCAGGCCACCGGCTTCGTGAAGGGCAAGATCGACCGCTGGCCCTGGCTTCAGGAGATGGCCATGGCCAACGACAACCTGCTGTCCAACCCGAGGATGTGGCCGAACGTCCAGCCCGGTGACGACATCGCCGGCGACGACATACTCGGCTTCTACGCGAAGACCGAGAGCGGCAAGTACGCCAACGTCTCCAAGCAGCTCGGTCTGGACGTCGAGATCCCGACCAGGGCACTCGCCACCGGCGACACCACCGGGACCGGAACGCTCGACTTCGCCGTCGCGCGGCAATGGGGCCCGCCGGCCTTCTACGCCAACGAGGCGCCCGCGAAGGGCCAGTACCTCGGCCTGCGGCTGTACCGGCCGGCCACCGGCTCGGACAAGGACGCAGGTAAGGGCATCGCGAACATCGGCGCGCCGGCCTACGGCGCCACGGTCAAGGTCACCACGTCCGCCGGCACTCAGATCTCCCACCTCGACGGCGGCGGCGGGCACAGCGGATTCCGCAGCTTCGACGTGCACTTCGGGCTCGGCACGCACACCGGTCCGGCGACCGTGGAGCTCTCCTGGCGCGACGCGGACGGCGGCAGGCACCGCACCACCCAGAAGCTCACCCCCGGCACCCACACGTTCATGCTGACCGACACCGCGCAGGAGGTTGCCAACCGATGACCGACGTCGCCTCTCCCCCAGCCGGCTCCCCGCCGGCGGCCAAGCGCGACCCGCGTTACCTCGCGCTGCGCAACTTCGCCATCTCGATGAGCGTGTTCAACATCCTCGGCTACACCGTGCTCGGTTTCGAGCAGCCGTGGCTGTGGCCCATCATCGCGATCGTCGCCGGATATGTGACCGAGATCCTCCTGGAATTGCTGAGTTCCTGGGCACAGCGCCGCTCGCCGCGCTACCAGGGCAAGGGATTCCGCGGACTCTACGAGTTCCTGCTGCCCTCGCATATCACCGCGCTGGCCGTGAACATGCTGCTGTTCGCGAACAATCAGATTCTGCCGATTCTCTTCGGCGTGTTCGTGGGTGTCGCGGGCAAGCACGCTCTCCAGGCACCCGTCGCGGGCCGTATGCGGCACTTCATGAATCCGTCGAACTTCGGCATCACTCTCGCGCTCGTCTGTTTCGGATCATGGGTGAGCATCGCGCCACCCTACGAGTTCACCGAGAACGCCGACACATTCATCCGGATGGCGATTCCGCTGATCATCGCCACCGCCGGAACCATCATCAACACGGCGCTCACGAAGCGGACCGCGCTGATCGTCGGCTGGCTCGGCGCCTTCGTGATCCAGGCCCTGATCCGGCACTGGTTCTGGGACGTGGCCCTGGCCTCCGCGCTCGGACCGATGAGCGGTGTGGCCTTCATCCTCTTCACCAACTACATGATCACCGACCCGGGCACCACCCCCACCAAGGGGCGCAACCAGTTCATGTTCGGGTCGTCGGTCGCCATGGTCTACGGCGTGATGATGCTCTTCAACGTCGTCTACACCCTCTTCTTCGCCACCACCGCGGTCTGCGCCCTGCGCGGCATCGGCTGGTGGGTCGCCCACTTCATCCAGCGCCGCAAGGCGTCCGGGATCTCCGGGGGCGGCCAAGCCGGCGGCCCGAGCCGGGCTCTCGACGACAAGACCACGATCGAGGCGGTGGCCGCATGACGTCCTCCCCCCCTACGCAGCCCGCCGGGATCGCCGTCGTCGGTATGGCCTGCCGCTACCCCGATGCGGACAGCCACGAGGAGCTGTGGCAGAACGTCCTGGCCGGCCGGCGAGCCTTCCGCAGACTGCCGGACGAGCGCATGCGCGCCGAGGACTACTACTCGCCCGACCCTGCGGCCCCGGACCGCTTCTACTCCAGCAAGGCCGCCGTCATCGACGGCTTCGCATTCGACCGGGTCAAATACCGCGTCGCGGGCAGCACCTTCCGCGCCACCGACATGACGCACTGGCTCGCGCTCGACACCGCCGCCCGGGCCCTGGAGGACGCGGGATTCCCGCTGGGCGAAGGGCTCGGCGACCTCAACACCGGGGTCATCCTCGGCAACACCCTGACCGGCGAATTCAGCAGGGCCAACCTGATGCGGCTGCGCTGGCCCTACGTGCGCCGCACCGTCGGCGCCGCACTGCGCGAGCAGGGCTGGGACGACGACGCGCTGGCGAAGTTCCTGGGCGAGCTGGAGGAGCGCTACAAGAGCCCCTTCCCGCCGATCGGTGAGGACTCCCTGGCCGGCGGCCTCGCCAACACCATCGCCGGACGGATCTGCAACCACTTCGACTTCAAGGGCGGCGGGTTCACCGTCGACGGGGCCTGCTCCTCGTCGCTGCTCTCCGTCGCCACCGCGTGCGACGCCCTGGCCGACGGCCGGCTCGACGTGGCCGTGGTCGGCGGGGTGGATCTCAGCATCGACCCCTTCGAAGTCATCGGCTTCGCCAAGACGGGCGCCCTCGCCACCGGTGAGATGCGCGTCTACGACCGCGGGTCCAACGGCTTCTGGCCCGGTGAGGGCTGCGGCATGCTCGTCCTCATGCGCGACCGGGACGCCGTCGCGCAGGGCAGGTTCCGCTACGCCAACGTCGCCGGCTGGGGCTACTCCTCCGACGGCCGGGGAGGGATCACCCGGCCCGAGGCCAGCGGACACCGCCTGGCCCTCCAGCGGGCCTACGCCGCCGCCGGGTTCGGCATCGAGACCGTCGGCTACTTCGAAGGCCACGGCACCGGTACGGCCGTGGGCGACGCCACCGAACTGCGCGCCTTCTCGGAAGCACGCCGCGCCGCCGACCCTGACACGGAACCCGCCGCCATCAGCACGGTCAAGGGCAACTTCGGGCACACCAAGGCCGCGGCAGGCGTCGCCGGACTCATCAAGGCCATCCTCGCCGTACGCCACCAGGTCATCCCGCCCGCGACCAGCCACGTGGACCCGCACCCCGAACTCACCGGCGACCGGCCGGCCCTGCGGGTCCCCGGCGACGCGGAGCTGTGGCCCGAGGGCGCCCCCATCCGCGCCGGTGTCTCCTCCATGGGATTCGGCGGGATCAACGCCCACGTGGTGGTCGAACACGCCGACGGAGTACGCAAGGAGGCCGTCGGCCGCGTCACCCGGCAGCTCGTACGGTCACGGCAGGACACGGAACTGCTGCTGCTCGACGCCGAGACGACGGCCGAGCTGCGCGGGAAGGCCACCCACCTGGCCGCCTTCGTCCAGAAGCTGTCCTTCGCGGAACTGGGCGACCTCGCCGCCACCCTTCAGAGCGACCTCGACGGCCGGCCGGTCCGGGCCGCCGTCGTCGCGGCCACCCCGGAACAGGCGGAAAAGCGCTTCACCAAGCTCCTCACGCTGCTGGACGGCGGGGCCCGGTCGGCGCTCGACATCGACGGCGGAGTGTTCCTCGGCGGTGCCTCGCCACAGGCCCGCATCGGGTTCCTCTTCCCCGGCCAGGGAGCCGGCCGGCGCGCGGACGGCGGTGCGCTGCGCCGCCGCTTCGCAGCCGTCGACGAGCTGTACCGCGCTCACCCGCTGCCCGCCGAAGGCGACCTGGCCGACACGGCGGTGGCCCAACCGCGCATCGTCACCTCCTCCCTCGCGGCCCTGCGGGTGCTCTCCGACCTGGGCATCGAGGCGGTGGGCGCGGCCGGTCACAGCCTCGGCGAGGTCACCGCCTTGCACTGGGCGGGAGCCACGGACGAAGCCTCGGTGCTGCGGATCGCGGCGGAGCGCGGCCGGCTCATGGCGGCGGCGAGTGCGGGCGGCGGCGGCATGGCGGGCATCTCCGCCCCCGCCGACGACGTCGAACCGCTGCTGGCCGGTGAACCGGTCGTGATCGCCGGCTACAACGGCCCCCGGCAGACCGTGGTCTCCGGCCCCGCCGACGCCGTTCAGCGGGTCTGCGCCGCCGCCTCCGCCCGGGGACTGGGCACCGCGGCCGTCAACGTCTCGCACGCGTTCCACTCCGAGGCCGTCGCCCCCGCGGCCGAAGCCCTCGGGACCTTCCTGCGGGCCCAGGAGTTCACCCCGCCGGCCCGCCGCATGATCTCGACGGTCACCGCCGACGAGGTCACGGCCGACACCGATGTGCCGGAGCTGCTGACCCGGCAGGTGCGCCAGCCGGTGCGCTTCGCAGAAGCGGTCCGGGCCCTGTCCGCCGAGGTCGACCTGCTGCTCGAAGTCGGCCCGGGGAAGATCCTGCGAGGACTGGCCGAGGACATCGCGCCCGGCGTGCCCGTCGTCTCGCTCGACGCCGACAGCACCTCGCTGTCCGGACTGCTGACCGCCGCCGCGGCCGCGTACGCCCTCGGCGCGCGCCTGGAGTCCGGCGCACTGTTCCGGGGCCGCTTCACCCGGCCACTGCCCCTGGACAAAGAGTTCCGCTTCTTCGCCAGCCCGGCCGAGTCCACCCCCGACGTCGACCTGCGCTTCACCGACGTACGCGTGGACGAGCCACCCGCCCCCGCGCAGGCGGACGAGACCACGGCAGACGCCACGGGCGGCGGAGGCGACAGCCTCTCGGTGGTCCTGCGGCTGGCCGCGGAGCGTGCCGAACTCCCCCTGGAAGCGGTCAACCCGCACAGCAACCCACTCGACGAACTGCATCTGAGCTCCATCACCGTGGCCCAGATCATGAACCGCGCGGCCCAGGAACTCGGCATCACAGCCCCCATGGTGACCACGGCGTTCGCCACCTCCACGCTGGCCGAGCTCGCGGGCCTGCTGGACGGGCTGCGGGAGACCGGCGAGGCCGACGACGGGGCGCAGGAGTCCCGGATCGCCCAGGGCGTCGCCCCCTGGGTGCGCGCCTTCGCCATCGATCTGGTGCCCACCGAGCCGGGCCCCGCCACCGTGCGGGGGTCCGCCGGGCACGGGGACTGGGAACTGTTCGCATCCGAACGGCACCCGCTCGCGCCCGCGCTCCACGAGGCGCTGTCCACCGCGGGGCTCGGCGGCGGCGTGCTGCTGTGCCTGCCCAGGGACTGCGACGAGAACCACACCCCGCTGATGATCGCCGCCGTCCGTGCCGCGCTCTCCCGCGGCGCCTCCCGCTTCCTGGCGGTGGGGGACCGGCGCGGCGCCGCAGGTCTGGCCAAGACCCTGCACCTGGAGGCGCCGGACATCGCGACCACCGTTGTCACCCTGCCGCTGCCCGACGACATGCCGGCCGACCGCGCCCGCGAACTGAGCGCCCGCATCGTCACCGACGTCGCGGCGACCGGCGGATTCAGCGAGGTCCACTACGGGCGCGACGACCGTCGCACCGTACCCGTCCTCCGCGCGCTGCCCCATGCCTCCCCGGCCGGTGAGCGTGACGCGGATGCCGGGGCGGGGCAGGCGCTCGGGGCCGGGGACGTCCTGCTGGTCACCGGCGGCGGCAAGGGCATCACGGCGGAATGCGCCCTCGCCCTCGCCGTCGGCACCGGAGCCGGAGTCGGCCTGCTCGGCCGGTCCGACCCGGCGACCGACCCGGAACTGCGGGCCAACCTGCGCCGGATGACCGCGGCGGGCGTCAACTTCCGTTACGTGAGCGCCGACGTCACCTCCGGCGACGAGGTCAAGGCGGCGGTTGCCGAGATCGGCGACGCGCTCGGGCCGGTCACCGCCGTGCTGCACGGAGCCGGCCGCAACGAACCGCACGCCCTCGCCAACCTGGACGAGGCGTCGTTCCGCCGCACGCTCGCCACGAAGATCACCGGACTGGAGAACGTGCTCACCGCCGTCGACCCGGCCGCCCTGCGTCTCCTGCTGACGTTCGGCAGCATCATCGGCCGGGCCGGGCTGCGCGGCGAGGGGGACTACGCCACCGCCAACGACTGGCTCACGGACCTGACCCTGCGGGTGCAGGAGGACTACCCCGACTGCCGCTGTGTGGCACTGGAGTGGTCCGTCTGGTCCGGGGCCGGAATGGGCGAACGGCTCGGCGTGCTGGAGTCGCTGGTCCGGGAGGGCATCGAGCCGATCCCCACCGAGGACGGCGTGGCCATGCTCAAGCAACTGCTCGCCGAGGGGCGGACGCCGTCCGCCCTGGTGGTGATGGGACGGGCCGGCGGCCTGCCCACACTGACCCTGGAGACCGCCGACCTGCCGCTCATGCGCTTCGTGGACCGCCCGCAGGCCCACTACCCGGGCATCGAACTGGTCGTCGACTCCGATCTCAGCGCCTCCGACGACCCCTATCTGTCCGACCACGAGCTCGACGGCGACCTGCTGTTCCCCGCGGTGCTCGGCATGGAGGCCATGGCCCAGGCGGCCGCGGCGCTCACCGGGTTCGAGGGCGCGCCCGTCCTTGAGGACATGGAGTTCCTCCGCCCGATCGTCGTACCCCCGGACGGCCGGACCACCATCAAGGTCGCGGTGCTGGCCGAGAGCCCCGGAGCCGTGAAGGCCGTCATCCGCAGCAGCGAGACCGGCTTCCAGGCCGACCACTTCCGCGCCACGCTCCGCTACGACCGCCCGGAGCCGGAGGACGCCGGGCCCGTCCCCGTATCCGACGACGCACCGCGCATCCCGCTGGACCCCGCACAGGACCTCTACGGACCGGTCCTCTTCCAGGGGGCGCGCTTCCAGCGCCTCGCCGGCTACCGCCAACTGGCCGCCAAGGAGTGTGTCGCCGAGATCGCGGACATGGCCACCCTCCCCTGGTTCGCCCGGCACCTGCCCGACGAACTCGTCCTCGCCGACCCGGGGACACGGGACGCGCTGATGCACTCCATCCAGTGCTGCGTACCGGACGCCACGCTGCTCCCGGTGAGCGTGGAACGCCTCCACCTGGCGGACCCCGCCGCCGCGCGCGGCGACAAGCAGGTGACGCTGCACGCGCGGGAGCGATCGCGCAACGGGGACACGTACGTCTACAACCTCGACGTCCGCGACCAGCTCGGCACCCTGGTCGAACGCTGGGAGGGTCTGGTCCTCCAGGCGGTCCGCAAGCAGGACGGCACCGGTCCCTGGCAGCCCGCCCTGCTCGGCCCCTACCTGGAGCGGCGCGCCGAAAGGCTCCTGCCCGAGGCCGTACGGTGTGTCGTCCGGCCCGACGGCGAGGCACCCGGGGAAGGGCTGACCGCCCGCCGGAAGGCCACCGCGGAGGCCGCCGGCTGGGCCCTGGGCCGCCGGACCACGGTGGACCACCGCCCGGACGGCAGGCCCGAGATCGCGGGCGGACCGCGGATCTCCGCCTCGCACGGCGCGGGGGTGACCCTGGTGGTGACCAGCGAGGCACCGGTGGCCTGCGACGTACAGCAGGCCGAGCACCGCTCCCCGGAGGAGTGGGCGGGGATGCTCGGAGCGGAAGGCACCGCCCTCGCCCGACTGATCGCGGCCGAGCACCACGAGGAGCCGTCGGTCGCGGCCACCCGGGTGTGGAGCGCGGTCGAGTGCCTGCGCAAGAGCGGACGTGCGGTCGCCGCGCTCACGGTGGACAGCACACCCGACGCCGAGAAGCACTGGGTGGTGCTGCGCTCGGGAGAGGCCCGCATCGCGACCTTCCCGACATCCCTGGAAGGGGTCGGTGAGCCCGTCGTCTTCGCGCTCATGGCCCAGCCCGTGGAGAGGAACGACTAACGATGTCGCCGTACTACGAGTACCGCCACCTGGTCGGGTTCGAGGACACCAACCTGGTCGGCAACGTCTACTACGTCAACTACCTGCGATGGCAGGGCCGGTGCCGGGAGATGTTCCTGCACGAACGCGCACCCGAAGTGCTCGCGGACATCCAAGACGACCTGAAGCTCTTCACCCTCAAGGTCGACTGCGAGTTCTTCGCGGAGATCACGGCGTTCGACGAGCTGTCCATCCGTATGCGCCTCGACGACCTGACCCAGACCCAGGTGGCCTTCAGCTTCGACTACGTCCGGGTGCGACCGGACGGGACCGAGGACCTCGTGGCCAGGGGCCGGCAACGGATCGCGTGCATGCGCGGCCCCAACGCGGACACCCGCCCGGCACGGGTGCCGGAGGCGCTGCGCAACGCGCTCGCGCCGTACGCCGCACCCGGGCAGGGGCAGCTCATCGGTACGACGAGCGGGGCCGGGGCATGACCCTCGTAGACCGGCTTTCCGTGGGCCCGCCGCCCGCGGCGGACCCGACGGGCCCGGACCTCGCACTCGGTGAACTGCGCGGTGTGCTGGGGCGCTTCGCCACCGGGGTCACCGTCCTCACCACGGGCCGGGACACCCCCCAGGGCATGACCGCGAACTCCTTCACCTCCGTCTCGCTCGAACCGCCGATGATCCTGGTGTGCGTCAAGCGCACGGCGGCGCTGCACGACGCCATCCTCACCGAGAAGGCGTTCGCGGTCTCGGTCCTGGCGGGCCATCAGCAGGATGTGGCCAAGTACTTCGCGGACCGCGGCAGGCCACGCGGCTCCCGTGAGTTCGAGACGGTCGACTCCACGCCGGGACAGCACACCGGGGCCCCCGTCCTGACCGACGCTCAGGCATGGCTGGAATGCGGCCTTGCGGCGGTGTACGACGGCGGTGACCATTCCATCTTCCTGGGCTCGGTGCTCGACATCGGGCGCGGGGAGACCGACGACCCGCTGCTGTATTTCGGCGGCGGATTCCACCAGTTGCCGGCCTGACCGGACCGCCGAGACCGACCACCAAGGGAGAGCTGCCAGATGGCCACACCGCTCGGTTCGCTGCGTAGGCTCGTGCTCGCCCCTTCGCTGCACTCGGTCACCTTCGCCGGCCGGAAGTTCCCCGTCACCCGGACCCCGGCCACGGACCGGCTGGAGATGATCCCCCAGTCGGTCGTCGTCGGATTCGAGTGGGGCATCGAGTCCCGGGGGACCGCGGAGGTGGAACAGCGGCTGGCGATGGTCGAACCCGAGATGCGGGGCTTCGCGTACGAGGGGGCCGCCATGGCGTTCACCGTGCGCGACGCGATACGCGGGCACCGGACCGGGGAGCTGATCCTCGGCTCCGGCCGCCCGCACTTCTTCCTGGCCTACATAGGCATCGGATTCGCCATGGCGCGGCTGCCCCGCCCGCTGTGGCGCAAGATACTGCCCGACCTCAGCGACATCCCGTTCCACCCCACGATGAGCTGGCTGGCCGTCGACGGATACGGCTTCGACCTCGCGTACTTCCATACGGCGCGCTGGGTCGACCAGCAGCAGCGCCCCGTGCCCTACCCCTGGGAAGGGCACCCCGGCTACTTCCTGCGGGCCGTCGACCAGGGCATCGGACGGGCACTGTGGTTCATCCACGGCGGCCGCCCGACCGCGGTGGCCGCGGCCGTGGCACGGTTCGCCGAGGACCGGCGGGCCGACCTGTGGAGCGGCGTCGGTCTCGCCGCGACCTTCGCGGGCGGCGCGACGGCCGCGGAACTCGCCCGGATGCGGGACACGGCCGCCCGGGACGGCTACGCCGCGGACCTCGCGGTCGGCGCGGTGTTCGCCGTCAAGGCGCGGCACTACGCGGACTTCGTACCCGGGCACACGGTCGCGGCGGCGTCCGCACTGACCGGACTGGGCATCGAGGAAGCCGTGGACCTGGCCGACCGCACCGAGGTCGAGCGCACCGGCACCGGACCCGAGCCGCAATACGAGCTGTGGCGCCGGAACATCCGCACGCAGTGGCTGAGCACGGTCGTCACCCCTTCCCACGAGGAGTAGAAATGGCGAATCAGTTCGGCCGGCTCCGCAGCCGCCTGCTGACCCCGAGCATGAACGAGACGAAGCTGTCCACCCGCGGCTTCCACGAGAAGAGCCCCGAGGCGCGCGAACGGCTCGAAATGGTCGGCGAGTCCTTCCTGACCGGCTACGCCCACGCCGCAGCGTCCTCATCGACCGCGGGCGCCGAAGCCGGGCTCGAAACCGTACCGGCGGAGTTCCGCGGGTTCGCGTACGAGGGGGCCGCGATGGGGATGGCGGTGCGTGACGGGCTGCCGATCGGCGGCAGCCGGCACGTGGAACGCTTCCTGGCCGGCGAGGCTTCGAAGCACGCCTACATGGCCTACGTCGGAGTCGGCTGGGCCATGGCCCGGGTGCCGCGGTTCCGCTGGTCGCGGATGTACCTCGCCGACCCGCTGCTGCGCTGGCTCGCGCTCGACGGATACGGCTTCCACCAGGCGTACTTCCGCACCGACCAGTACGTCCACGGGCAGTACCAGGACCCCGGCTTCACCTGGCCCGGCGCCCCCCGCTCCCCGTACGCCAACCGGGTCATCGACCAAGGGGTCGGCCGCGCCGCCTGGTTCGTCGGCGGGACCGACGTCGAGCGGATCACCGCTCTGCTCGACGCGTTCCCCGGGAACCGGCACGCCGACCTCTACGCGGGGGCCGCCCTGGCCGCCACGTACGCCGGGGGCGTCGGCAAGGAGGAACTTCAGCTCTTCCTGGAGCGGTCCGGGAAGCACCGCCAATGGGTCGCCCAGGGCTCCGCGTTCGCCGCCACCGCGCGCGTCGAGGCCGGGCTGGACAACGCGCACACCGCGCTGGCCACCGAGGTGCTGTGCGGCACCACCCCCGAGCAGGCCGTCGCCGTCTGCCGCGAGTCGCGGCCCGGCCCCGGCGCCGACCGGGACACGCCGGCCTACGAGATCTGGCGCTGCCGGATCGCCGAACGGCTCACCGCCGGCGCGGAGGGCCGGGCCCTGTGACCGCCACCCAGGCCGAAGCGACCGGGACCCGGCGGGTCCCTCCCGGCCCCTCCCGGCTGGCCACCTTCAAGCTGCTCAACATGCTCCTGCGCGACCGGCTCGCGCTCATGCGCACGGCCGCGGACGGCTACGGCGATGCCGTCCGGGTCGCGATCGGCCCCAAGACGCTCTACTTCTTCAACCATCCCGACTACGCCAAATACGTGCTCGCCGACAACCCGGCGAACTACCACAAGGGCATCGGCCTGCACCAGGCCCGCCGGGCGCTCGGTGACGGACTGCTGACCAGCGAGGGCGAACTGTGGCGGGAACAGCGCCGGGTGATCCAGCCCGCGTTCCAGGCCAAACGTATCGCGGCCCAGGCCGAGGTCGTGGCCGAGGAGGCGGCCCGGATGGTCGGCCGGCTGCGCTCCCGTACGGGGACCGGGCCGGTGGACATCACGGGCGAGATGACCGAGCTGACCCTCGGCGTGCTCGGGCGCACCCTGCTCGACGAGGATCTGAGCGGCCACACCTCGATCGGCCACGACTTCGAGGCCGTACAGGACCAGGCGATGTTCGAGGTCGTCACCCTGGGGGCGGTCCCGCAGTTCCTGCCGCTGCCCCAGCAGCTCCGCTTCCGCGCCGCCCGGGCCCGGTTGCAGAAGGTGACCGAGAAGCTGGCGGCGGACCGCGCGTCGCGCTCCGGCGGAGACACCGACGACGTGCTCTCCCGGCTGCTCGAATCCGTGCACGCCGAACAGGACCCGCGGGTCGCGCGGCGCAGGCTGCGCGACGAGCTGGTCACCCTGCTGCTCGCCGGGCACGAGACGACGGCCAGCACCCTCAGCTGGGCCTTCCACCTCATCGACCAGAACCCCGAGGTGGCCGAGCGGCTGCGCGACGAGGCCCGCAGCGTGCTCGGCGACCGGCTGCCGGAGTACGAGGACCTGCACCGGCTGACGTACACCTCCATGGTGGTGGAGGAGACCATGCGGCTCTACCCGCCGGTGTGGATGCTCTCCCGGATCGCCCAGGCCCCCGACGTCATCGCCGGATACGGCATTCCCAAGGGCGCCGACGTGGTGGTGTGCCCCTACACGCTGCACCGGCACCCCGGGTTCTGGGAGCAGCCCGAACGCTTCGACCCGGAGCGCTTCGACCGGCGGCGACGGGCGCAGCGCCCCCGCTACGCGTACATCCCGTTCGGCGCAGGACCGCGGTTCTGCGTGGGGAACCACCTCGGGATGATGGAAGCGGTGTTCGTCATCGCGATGGTCATGCGTGAACTCCGCCTGGTGCTGCCGAAGGGCGCGTCCGTGGTGCCCGAGCCGATGCTCTCGCTGCGTGTACGCGGGGGCCTGCGGATGTCCGTGTGGAAAGCCTGACGCCCGGAGGACTCCTGCCTGGTCTCGGCCAGGGCGGCATTGGCGGGCGGCATGAGGGCCTTCTAGTTGTTCATGCAGATATCGCAATCCACACCGAACCCGGAAGGCCCTCACTCGTTCGAAATCACTTCACAGGTACAAGGACCTGTCCGCTGGCGCCGTTCAAGCCAGTTGTTCCCGTGATACGCCCGTCAGGGCAAGGTTCCAGACACGTTCGAGCTGCCTCACGATCCCTTCATGTCCGTGCTCGGTCTCCGGTCTTGCGTACAGATGCGCCTCGGCCCCGTTGATGAGGTGCTCCACCAGCGAGGTGACGTCCCCGGGCGGGGCGCTGTTGCGGAGTTGGTCGGCCGTGTGGGCTTCGGTGAGGAGGTCCTGCACGGCCGACAGCCAACTGCTGGGCCAGACGGAAGGGGCGGCCCGTTCCCGGGCGAGACGGGCCGTGGCACGGACCGACGGCTCCGTCTCCAAGAGGCGGACGAGGTCGAGCGCGAGATCGGCGACCCGCGTGAGCGGTGGCGCCGTCCGTACGGTCACCTGCTCCACGAGGGCCCGGATGAGATGGCCGCCCTCCTCCTGGATGGCGTCCGCCATCTCCGCCTTCGTCACGAAGTGGAAGCCCAGTGAACCCATGGATACGCCCGCGGTCTTGCTGATGCGGGCGAGCGATGTGCCGTCGTAGCCGCTCTGGCCGAATTCGACAGCCGCGGCCCGGATGATGGCGGTGCGCGTCCGTAAAGCTCTGTCCTGTTTCACCATGATGTCTCCAAATATCCTCCGGCTCGCACATTTTTGCGAGTCGCTTACTTCCGTGCGGTGCTTGATGTGTACCGTGGTGGCGAAGTGGGAACAGTTGCCCCTGTGGAAAAAAATGAGGGTGCCCCTCTTATTTTTACATCGCGGTAGCGGGGCTTGATCAAGGTGGTCCAACACTTCGGTACATGTCGTTTCCTGGGTTGCCGTCACCCCTCTCGCAAGGCCCTGGACGGTCGTTGCAGCACGCGGAAAACGTGAGATGGGAGGCATGGCATGGAGGGCTGCTTCGGCCGTGGCCCTCCACGATTCGCTCTCGGCAAGGACTCGAATTCGCCCGGTGCCTGAACATTCCCGCAGGACACCGAAACAGCTGCACCCGACCATCACAGCCCGCCCATCCGGACCCGTAATGCTTGGTTTTGCAGATATGGGGGAGATGCATGGAGACGCCCGCCACAACTCTCACACAGGCATCGCTGCCCGCGTTCGCCAGAGAGCTGTTCGACCACCTGCCGAGGGCCGACCAACGCCGTTGGGCACACATTTATCTGGAGGGCCTGCTCAATACACCGGGAAAGAAATCGGTACGACGCATTGCCGAAACGGTCTCGGGATCGCCCACCGCCCCCCAGTCGCTCCAGCAGTTCGTCAACGCGAGCCCGTGGGACTGGATGCCCGTCCGGGAGCAGCTCGCCCGCTGGGTCGAACGGCGCCTGCTCCCGCGGGCACTGGTGATCGACCAGGTCATCCTGCGCAAGCGCGGACAGCACTCCTGCGGGGTGCACCGCCGCTATCTGACGTCCACGGGGCGCTCGGTGACCTGCCAGGTGGGAGTCGGCGCCTTTCTGGCATCCGACGACGCCGCGGTCCCGGTGAACTGGAGCCTGTTCCTTCCCCGGGCGTGGACCGAGGACCCGATCCGGCGAGCGCGCACCCGCATCCCGGAGACGGCGCGGGCCCGGCCCTTCGCGTCGCACGCACTGGAGCTGGCCGGCCACGCCGCCCGGCGCGCCCGGTCGAAGCCGCTGCCCGTGGTGGCCGACCTGGAGGGCACACCCGGGGCGAGCGATCTGATCGGCCGGCTCGACGGGAGCGGGCGCGAGTTCGTCGTCTCCGTGCCCGGCAAGCTCAGGATCGTCCCCGGCATCGTCCGAATGGCGCACTGCCCGGTCACCCCATCCTTCCTCGGACCGGTCCTGCCTGCCTACAGCCTTCATGAGCGTGATCCCGGCTTCCAGGTCCGTACCGAGGAGGTGCCCCTGCCCGGCCACCTCGGCGCCGGCACCGTGACGTCCTGTTTAGTCCACGTACCCGAGACGGGGTCCGGGGCGGCGCTGCGCACCTACCGGCTGCTCGTGGTCCGGAACACGGCGAAGGGCTGTCCCGCGCAACTGTGGCTCACCAACATGCTGGAGACCTCCACAAAGGACGTGCTCGGCCTGGCGGCGTTGCTGCCCCGCGCGGCGCGTGCGGTACGGGACATGGAGAAACAGGTCGGCCTGCTCGACTTCGAGGGGCGTTCCTATCCGGGGTGGCACCACCACATGACCCTGGTGTCGGCGGCCTACGCGCACCGCCTGCTCAGCTCCGCCGTCCCATGGGGCGGCGGTCACCCGCTGCCGCGCGAGCGGATGCTGGTGACCTACGCGGGGGCCGAACCGTGAGCGTACCGCCGTGTGGCCACCCGGCGGGGCTCAGGCTGCCCAGGGCGCGATCGGATACCAGATCAGGTCGCGGCGGGCCGGGATGCGCACGTCCCCGTACAGGAGCAGGAAGACGCCCGCCACGATGAACCCCACCGCCATGACGAGGATGTTGCCCAGGCTCTGAAAGGCGAAGGCCACAGCTCCGTACAGCACGTTGTGGCTTTCGGCGGCGTCCCGGAACAACTGCCGGAAGAGCGGGAAGGGGCGCCCGACGAGGAAGGCGCCGATCAGCCCGCCCGTGAACAGCATGGGCGCGCTGGGGTGCTTCCGCGACACCTTCGCCAGCGGGTCGTGTACGAAGCCCAGAGCAACCAGGCCTAGGTACGTCATCATCGCGCCGATAAGGCCGAAGACGACCATGGCCTGAATCGTTCGCCCGGGGAGGCCGCTTCCGTTGCCGCTCTGGTCGCCCCCGCTCTGCGGGGCCAGGGCGCTGAACACTGCGATGCTGCATGCCGTGAAGGTTCCGGCGACGCCCGTGACCAAGGCGACCAGGTTCCGCGGGCGGGGCGCGTGTCCGTTGAAGAAGAAGGACGGGGCGGGGGGTTCGGGCACGCTGACCTGTTCCGTACATCGACTGGGGCAGGTATGTGCGCCAAGGCGTGCCGCCTTCCCTGAAGGAGAGTGGGGGATACGCGGCGAATGCTAAGGGCGCCGAGGCTTTTCCGGGGGGTGGCACCGGCAACTCAGCACTTTGGAAGAAGGGCCAGCACTTGTTCGCTGCCCGCTAGGGATTACGGGGTACGGACCTTAACTTGTTCCTTTTCTTCCGGAATCGAACGGTGAGCCTTTTCCAACCTCCGCTTGAGGTGTGGTGAAGGGCGAGGGCGGCCTTCACGATGCCGGTCATGCGGTTGGTGCTGCATCGAAGCTTGCGGAGGAGTCGCCGGCTCTTCACGGTGGCCACGGTCTGCTCACCGAGGCGGCGGATCTTGGCGTGGCTGCTGTGGTGACGGCGTATCCATCGCTTGAGACGGCGGCTCCGGAACGGGACCCGTACGGTCCCGCCGGCCCCTTGGTACGCCTTGGCCCGGCCCCGATGCCAAACCCGGCCGGCGCCACCGCGTCCCGATCTCCCGTCGGGAAGAGCTCAGTGGCTCCACATCATCTCGATCGCACAGTGCACGGCGTCGTGCACAGGACCCCCAGTGGGGGTGCCCCCTTTGCAAGGGCAAGACGCTGACCTGCTGGGGCAAGACTGCCCTCCATATGTCATAGGCATATGGAGGGCAGTGAAATCGGATGGCACACTCCGGGGGACGATCAGGCCGGACTCCTGCGAGCCGGACGGCGGCGGGGGCCTGGAGAGCACTTGCGCGCCCCGGACGGGCAGGAGCGGGGACAGCTCACAGGCCGGCCGGGGCGCGCAAGTGCGCGCCGATCGCCGTCGCCTCGTGCCGGCGGCGTACCCCTCCGGACGTGGCCTCCGTACTACTCCCGGGCACGGCGATCAGCACCGGCGGGTCCAGCGGGCTCGCCGGGCGGAGCACCACGTCTGCGGGCATCAGCAGCACCCCGGGCCTGACCGTGACGGGCCCGTAGCGTCCGACGGACAGGTTCTCCGGGCCTCCGCGTCCGCGGCCGGCCACGACCGAGGGGCTTCCGTAGGGGACGGAGGCGGCCATCAGATGCCAGGTCCCCGGCTGGACGTCGCGCAGTTCGAACGGGCCGGGTCCGTCCATGATGGTGCACTGCGCGGGGCTGCCCTGGGGGATGGGGCTCTCGAAGAGCCCGACGAACACCTGCCCAAGGGGCCGGTCGCCCGGCAGCACGATGCGGCCGTGCACGGAGAGCCCCTGAGCGGAACCGGAAGCACTTTCCAGTGACGTCGGCTGCGCGGTCACACTCCTGAAATTCCCGTCCAGTTCCCGGAATCTGCTCGGCGATATTCCGACACACTCTTTGAACCGCGAGCTAAATGTCCCCACACTGCCGTATCCGACCTGGGCGCTGATATCAGCGACGCTGTGCTCGGTGCCGACCAGAAGGCGCTTTGCCTCCTGAATGCGGAGCGCGGACAGAAAGCGCCCCGGCGAAACGCCCGTCACCTCTCTGAACATCCGGGAGAAATGGAACTTACTGAACTGCGCGGTCCTTGCCAGGTCGTCAGTAGTCAGGTCCTGGTCAAGACGTTCATGCATATAGTCGATGACCTGGAGGATTGCAATCTCCATGGAAGCGGTGGTCATGGGTAACCCCTTCGAAGGATTCAAGCGCGGGAACGGCCGGCGGGAACCGACTGCATCCTTTCCCTGTCCGAAAGTTCGTCAGCGAAGCGCCGCCAGGCGTCCGCACACTTCAGCGCGATTTCCGCAACGGTCTCCGTGCAGTGCGGCGGAATCGCGTCGACACGTTCTTTCCATGCCTTGTCCGTGAGGAAATGCCCGTGAAGCCAGTGCAGGAATTCCCGTCCGGCCTGCGAGTTGCGGAGGGACGGGTTGTTGCTCAGGATGCGCAGCCGGTCCCGGGCGGTGCGCGCCATCACGGGCCGCCCGCCGCAAAGCTGGGGGTCTCGCGCCGTGGGCACCCGGGGCGGGACCAGAGACGGCCGGGCCCGGGGGGCGTGCTCCTCCTCGTGTCCGCGCGCGCACTCCCCCGCGCTCTGCGGGGCGCCGCCGGACAGCGCTCCCGCCGTCCGCTCGCCGGGTTCCCGCTGTTCTCCGGGGTTGCTGCGCCCGGGTGTAGCGACCTGGGCGCATGCGGCGGTGTCCGGCGCGGGCAGCCTGGCCGCGCCGCCGGCGTGGTCCGGCTCCGACGCGCCAACCGCGGCGCGCCAGCGCACCTCGGCCACGACGCCGGCGTCAAGCCCGGTGTAGACGGCGAGGCTCAGGTCGGACATGGCGGGGAAGCTGTCGAGGATGCGTCGCACGGCGGCGCTGCGGTCGGCCAGCGTCAGAACCAGGCCGTCGGCGGTATTCCGGGCGACCGACTGGATGAACGCCTCGGCTTCGGACCCGTCGAAGAACTGGGTGTCGACCGCGTCGAGTCCGAGAATTATTGCTGCCCTGACCCGGTGTATCCCGTCAATCACCCGCATGGACGGGCTGTGCACCAGAATCGGCGGCAGCGAGGGGTAGACATCCGCGAGGCGGCGCGCATGAGCTTCGTCGACCCCGTTGATACGCGGTGAATCCGCGACCACGAGGTCTTTCACGTACACGGACTGGGTGAAGTAAGGCGGTTGGTCCCTCATTCGTGCAGCGATTCCCTTCACGGATTCCTCCACTTTCCGAGCGAATCGTTCTGCCGGACGCTCCCGCTTACATCCGTATACGGGTGCCGACACCAGTCAGCCGGAGTGCGGTGGTCCAAGCGAGCGCATCATGGGGCATCCACTGCCTGGAGTGCATGACGATCTCTCTCCTCGCGACACCGGTCTCCACGCCACCGTTCCGACCGGGCGAAGCTAGAAGAACCAGAACACCTCTGGCAACAAATCTCGCTACTTCGGCTAGTTGCCGTTGTGGCGGTGTCCTTTGGTAGGGCACGCCGCGAGATGCACGCCTCTTGCCTCGGACGCAGCCTTGCCCAAAGCTGTGTGCGTATCAGACCCGCCATGCGGCCGTGAAGAAGGGGAACCATGTCTGACGGGACGACCGGAACCCGCTTGGACACGGCTGTGCGGCGGGCGCGGTCTGACCGCGCCCGCCGCAGTGGCGACCAGGAGCCCCTCAGAGCGCCCCGGAAATCTTCACCCCGTTCCTCCAGGCCCACCGTTCGCGGCCGGCGCCCCCGCGGTCCAGCCGCCGACCCGGCGGGCCGCCGAGAGCGCCGCCCAAGAGGCCAGCACGACCAGACCGGCGTCGTCCGGCCGGTCCCCGCGGTAGTCCTCGATGACATCGGCGTCGATCTGGTACGAGGCAAAGGCGACGAGCAGCGCGAGCCGGCCGGCCCGGCGGTCGGCCGGGGGCAGCGTCGCCAGCAGGGCGTCCAGCCAGCCACGGCCGAGTCCCCGGGGCGCACCGTCCCAGACCCTGAGTTCCCGGTCGAGCAGGTCCCGGACGCTCGGGGCGACCACCTGGCGGGCCGCCCGGTCCACCGCGCCGGCAGCTCGGGCGAATGCCTGCGCGATGTGCGGACTGGCCTGCGCCCAGTGGAGGTCGGCAGGCACCGGTTCCCACGGGAGCAGGGCGAGTGAGTCACCGGCCGCGCCGATCCTCCGGCTCGCACCGCGGATCATGGCGCTGAGGACGCGCTGCACCATGCCGAGCCCGGCCCGGGGCGTACTGGCCGGCATCGGCGCGTCCTCCAGGAAGGTGTTGACCACCCGGTTGAGGTAGTGGAAGAGCACCGCCACACCGACATACTCGGGGGCCTCCCGCGCGGTGAACGGCGTGTGCGGGGCCTCGCCGTCGCGGGGGCGCAGGGATGCCGTCGTGGCCCAGTGCGCCGCCTCGCGCAGCCGCTCGTCGGCCACCTCCGCGAGGCGCCCGCCGACGATGGTCCGGGCGGCCTGGTCGCCTGCCAGGCCGCGCAGCGTGGCGCCGTGCACGGACACGCAGTAGGGACAGCTGTTCGCCGCCGAGACTCCCGCGGCGACCGCCTCGCGTACCGCACGGTCGACCACGCCCGGGGCGATCAGGGCCTCCCGGAGCATCAGCCAGGCGCCGGTCATCAACTCGGGCGCGGGCGAGTGCAGCACCACCGGGGGCGCCAGCACGCCGAACTCCCGTTCCACCTGCCGGTACACCTCGGCCGTCGGACCGTCCGCGTCCCCGGGCCGCACCGGGGTGACGTAGCGGATCTGGGCGAGCGCGAGTCCGCGCATGGCGCGCGCGGTGACCGGGGCCATGCCGGTCATCCCAGGACCGTGCGTACGGCGGCCGCGGTGCCGCGCCGGGCCGCGCCTCCGCCGTCCGGCGCCGGTGCCCCGTAATGCACCTCGACGCCACGTTCGCGCAGCGCCTGCACGATGCCGGGCACCGCCCGTTCGGCGAGCGCGGCGATGGTGAAGGCAGGGTTCACCGTGAGAGCCCCCGGTACGGCCGATCCGTCCGTGACGAAGATGCCCGGGTGCCCGCGCAGCTCGTGCCGGTCGTCGAGCGCGGAGGTCTCCGGGTCGTCGCCGATGCGGCACGAGGCGAGCGGGTGCACCGTGTACGCCCCGATCACGTCGTTGGTCCACGGCATCACCCGGGCCAGCCCATTGTGTTCGAGGATGTCCCGGACCGCCGCGTCCGAGATCTCCCAGCCGCGCAGCGTGTTCTCGGTGGGCCGGTAGCGCAGGCTGCCGAAGCCGAGCAGCTGCTGAGAGAGCCGTTCCGAGTTGCCGGTGGGCGGCGGCGGGCCGAACACGCCCTCGTTGTCGTCCTCCGACATGGTGAAGACAGTCAGCCAGGACCGCCACTTGCGCAGCATCTCCTTCTTCTCCGGCCCGTACCAGCTGGGGCCCTTCGCATCCGGCACCTGGGCCAGGATGGTGCCGAAGCCCGGGGGAAAGTACAGCTGCTCCAGCGAGAACCGCTCGTACTCCGGCAGGTCCCCGTCGAGGCGGTCCCAGGACGCCACGACCGGTCCGCGGCCGATCTGGTAGGCGCCGTACGCGTTCGCCTCGTCGCGGGAGAGCCCGAGAAGTTCCCTTACCTTGTCGTCTTCGAGGACCGCGGTGTTGAGCCGTTCGCCATTGCCGGAGAAGTAGCGGCCGACCGCGTGCGGCATGCGACCCAGCTCGGGCTCCGAACGTTGCAGAATGACCGGGGTGGCCGCGGTGCCGGCGGCGAGGATCACGATCTTGGCGTCGATGGTGCCGGAGCCGGTCTGCTGCCGGTAGTCCACCTCGTCGATCGTGTTGTAGTGCACCCGGTAGTCGCCGGTGTCCCGCTTGGTGATCTTCTGCACCTCGTGCAGCGGCCTGATCTCGGCGCCGTGCGAGAGGGCGGCGGGCAGGTAGTTGAGGAGCAGGGACCGCTTGGCGTCGAACCGGCAGCCGGACATCATCCAGTTGCAGTTGGTGCACAGGCTGGTGTCCACGGCGGACGGTGACGGATTCGCGGTGTGCCCGGCGGCCTTGCACGCGGCGGCGAACACCCCGCCGATGTAGGGGACTTCGTCCCATGAGGTGGGGGTGACCGGCAGGGCCTCGGCCACCCGGTCGTACCAGGGTTCGAGCGCGTCGCGGTCGATCGCGGCCGGCCACATCCGGTGGCCGATGGACCCGTGGCGCTCGAAGACGAAGCGCGGCGCACGCGGCATGGTGGCGAAGTAGACGACGCTGCCGCCACCCACGCAGTTGCCGCCGAGCACGCTCATCCCGTCGCCGACCACGAAGTCGAACACGCGGGTGGCCGAGGAGCCGAACTTGAAGTCGTGGTCGAATTCCTCGGAGTTCAGCCAGGGCCCGCGCTCCAGTACCGTCACCTTCGCTCCGCCGGCGGCGAGGTGGTAGGCGGTGATCGAGCCGCCGAAGCCGCTGCCGACGATCAGGACGTCCGTGGTTTCGGTGGCATTCACACGGGGCTCCCAGTGGGATCGGTGTCGGGGTGTACGTCTGCGAGTGGGCGGCCGTAGGAGTAGGCGGGGAACCGCCACAGCCCGTCCTCGCCGGGCGGTGCGAAGCCGAGGGTGGCGAGACCCGGGTGCCCGGCCGCGATTGCGTCCGCGGTGTGCATGTGGGCGCCCGTGTCGAAGGCCATGAAGCTGAACATCGCCAGTCCGGCCCACATGGCGTGCTCCGGGTGGCCGGGCGCAAGCAGCTCGCCCACCAGCGCCAGCCGGTCGTCGTAGCCGAGGCCGACGAAGGGCTCGCGGTCCTCGGGCAGCCCGCGCCCTGCGCGGTATGCGACAGCGTGTTCGTCGAGCATGCGGGCCAGGTCGTCAAGCGCCGGGGCCATGCCGCCTTCGGGTGTTTCGAGGACGTCGATCGCGCCCGCCGCCACCGCCCCGCCGCCCTCGCTCACCCCGGCCACGGCCCGGTCGTCCGGATGACGTTTCTCGCCGGGGATGATCGTGTCGGCGAATGCCTCAAGAACGGTGCTTCTCGATGGCGGGCATTCCGTTTCTGGCATGGCGGACTCCCTGGGACGCGGCGAATGCCGTGTGGCTGTCTGTGTCCGTGCGCTTGGATTCGTGCGGCGTGCTTGATTTTGGGTGGGTGCGGTAGGGAGCGCATCTCCGTGAATGCCGGTCGAGTACCGCGCCGAAGGGTGGGTGGCACGCACCGGGCAACGGGCAAGAAGACGAATCACCGGGTTCCGCAACAGACTTGTTCCGCCACACATTGACCAGCATGCGCATGAACCGCCTTCCCGAAAGGACCGCATATGTCGAAATCACTTGACGTGTATTCGGATCTGGTGGCCGAGGGCGAGGAGATCGACGCGCTCCTCGACCATCTCACCGACGAGCAGTGGCAGTTGCCCACGCCTGCGCCGGGCTGGACCGTGGCCCACCAGGTCGCGCACCTCGCTTTCGTCTGCCATCTCGCCGCGACTTCCGCACGTGACCCGCAGCGCTTCGCGGAATACGCGACACAGGCCAAGAACGGTTTTCAGGCGGCGGTCGACGCGGCGCTCGCGCAGTTCCTGGCGGCAGGCCCCCAAGCGGCGCGGGCACGCTGGCGTGAGGAGCTGGCCGCCTCGGTGGCCGGACTCTCCGAGGCCGACCAGAAGGACACCGTGCCGTGGCTGGTCAACCCCCTGCCGCCGACCGTGCTCGCCGCGGCCGGACTGATGGAGGTCTTCGCGCACGGCCAGGACATCGCCGACGCGCTCGGTGTACGCCGTGAGTACACGGACCGGGTGGGACACCTGGCCTGGTTCGGCGTACACACAAGGGACTTCGGATACCAGGCGCACGGCATGGAGCCGCCGCGCGAGGAGTTCCGCTTCGAGCTGACGGCCCCGTCAGGCGGCACCACATGGACCTTCGGACCGGAGGACGCCGAAGACCGGGTCACCGGCCCGGCCGCTGACTTCGCGCTGCTGGTCTCCCGTCGCCGACACCACGCCGACCTAGCGATACGGACGGAGGGGGCCAGGGCCAAGGAGTGGCTGGGCATCGCCCAGGCGTACCGGGGCCCGGGCGGCGCGGGGCGGAAGCCGGGGCAGTTCGCGTCGTAGGGCCGGCCCTCTGTCGCATCCACGGAGCGGCACCGTGGCACCATGCGGCCATGCGCCCGCCGCGCAGGTTGGCCCCTGCCGAAGAAACGGATACAACTTCCCCGTTTCTCTGTCGCCTGCCTGACCGGGTGTCATCGTGACCTCCCGTCAGCCTGCCCTTTCGTCAGCCGAGGATGTGCAGGAGCCGTGCCGCCAGGTCGCCGAGGTCAGCCGTCTGCGGGGGGGTGCTGCGGCCCGGGCCACGGCCAGGTCTCGGCGGGCGGTAGCCGGGCGCGTCGGTCGTGGCGGGCTCGTCGGCGGGGGTGACCAGGGTGATCAGGACGTCCTGCGCGTCGATGACCAGGTGACACACCAGGTCCCGGACGAGCCACCCCGTACAGCCCGAGGGTTTGTCGAAATCCTCGTCGGGAAGACCGGCCACGGCGTCGAGCAGCGCCGTCCAGGAACGCGAAAGGGGATGCGTGGGCCCACGCTAGGGGGTGCGCCACGGCCAGGCGAGGTCGTCCACGGCGAGGAACGGTTCGGCGGCCAGCGTCGCCGGGGTGGCCCCGGTGAACGCCATGACGTCGCGGTGCAGGTGGGACTGGTCGGCGTACCCGGCGCCGGCGGCCACCCGGGCGGGGCCCTCGCCCGCGACCAAGCGGTGCGCGGCGTGGTCGAAGCGGACCAGGGTCGCCGCGCGCTTGGGCGGCAGGCCGAGCTGGGAGCGGAAGCGGGACCACAGCCGCTTGCGGCTCCAGCCGACGTCGGCGGCGAGCTCCTCGACCCGGGGCAGCCCGTGTCCCTCGGTGAGCCGCCGCCAGGCCCGGGCCACCTCCGGGTCCACCGCCGCCCCGGCCGCGTGCCGGCGGGTGATCAGGGCGTCCGCGAGCGCGAAGCGGGCCTGCCAGGACGGGGCTTCGGCGAGCTGTTCGCGGATCCGGGACGCCTCACGGCCCCACAGCGCGTCCAGCGGGACGACCGCGCCGTCGAGCTCGGAGGGCGGCACGCCGAGGACCGCGCGGGCGATCACCGGGGACAGCCGCACCTGCACGCACTCGACGTTCTCCCCGCGCACCCGCACCGCTCCCCCGGCCCCGAGCCCGGGCCCGGCGGCCAGGCAGCCGCGCTGCTGCTCACCGGTGGAGCGGTCGAGAACGGGCGTGCCCGCGCCGAATTCGAGGAGCAGCGTGACCGCGGGGTGCGGGACCATGCGCAACGCGTCCAGGTCGAGGACGCCGAACCCGGCCATGGTGACTCCGGCCACCCGGCTCGGCCGCTGCGGACGGGCGACGTCCCACACAGCCGTACCGTGCGTGAACGTGTTCACCCCTCCATGCTACGAGGGTCTGCGCCTGCCGGAACATTCGTTCAATACGCGGGCGGGGCCGGTCGCGACAGTGGGGGCATGACTGCTTCCAGGACTACCGGGTCGTCGCTGCTCACGCTGGACGACGGCGACACCCTCCATGTGTGCCAGCACGGGCCGCGCGAGGCCCCCGTGCTCCTGCTGATCCACGGTTCGGCGTCCTCGGCCCTCTCGTGGGACGCGCTGGTGCCCCTGCTGGTGGCGCCCGGGACCCACCGCGTCGTACGGGTCGATCTGCTCGGGCACGGCGGGTCGGACAAGCCGGACGACGGCCGTTACGCGATCCCGGACCAGGCGCGGCGGGTCGGCGAGGTGCTGGACCGGCTCGGTGCCGGGCGGGCCGTGGTGGTGGGCCATTCCAGCGGCGGGGTGACCGCGACCGCCCTGGCCGAGGAGCGCCCCGGGCTGGTGTCCGCCGTGGTGCTCGTCAACACCGGGCCGAGCCTGGGCGCGTTCATCGCCACCGGCTCCGGCGCCGCCGCCCCCACGCAGTGGCCGCCGAGCGACGAGCAGATCCGGCAGTTCGCGAGCACGGGCTTCAGCCGCCCCGGCTACCGGGTGCCGGACGCGCTGCTGGGCGAGGTGCGCGCCATGACGCTGCACTCCTTCACGGCCACCATGGGGGCCACCCGCGCCTATCTGGAGGAGCGGGCGCTGCCGGAGCGCCTGGCGGTGCTCGGGAAGCCGCTGCTGGTGCTGTTCGGCGAGGACGACCGCCGCTGGCGCTCCTCGTCCGCCGCCGACTACCACGCCGTCCCGGGCGCCCGGGTGGAACTGCTGCCGGGTCTTGGGCACTCGCCCATCCTTGAGGACCCGCCCCGGGTCGCAGGCCCCCTGCTCGACTTCGCCGCGCTCCACGGCTGAGGGGAGGACGTCGTGCGGATTCTCGTCTCCGGGGCCGGGATCGCCGGTCCGGTGCTCGCCCACTGGCTCACCCGGTACGGCTTCGAGGTCACCGTCGTGGAGCGCGCCGAGGCGCTGCGCAGGACCGGCGGCCACGCGGTCGACCTGTTCCGGCCCGCCGTGGACATCTCGGAGCGGATGGGGGTGCTGCCGCGCATCGAGGAGCGCGCCACCGGCACGGACCGGATGAGCGTCTTCCGGGAGGGTGCCCGGCGGCCCGTCCGGGCGGACCTCACCAAGATCTTCGGCGGCGCCTCCGACCGGCACGTCGAGGTCATGCGCGACGACCTGACGACGATCTACTACGACGCCACCCGCGACGACGTCGAGTACCTCTTCGGCGACTCGGTCACCTCGGTCTCCGCCGGCGGCGAGGTGACGTTCGAGCACGCCGCGCCCCGCCGCTTCGATCTCGTCGTCGGCGCGGACGGGCTGCACTCCACCGTGCGCCGCCTCGTCTTCGGCGCGGACGCGGGCCGCAGCTCCTTCCTCGGGGCCTGCTTCGCGGTGCTGGGTCTGCCGAACGTCTCCGGCCTGGACGGGGAGTTGCTGATGCACGTCGGCGTGGGGCGCACCGCCGGTGCGTACGGGGCCCGCCATCTGGACGACGCCCGAGTCCTGTTCCTGTTCCGGAGCGCGCGCGATCCCGCCGAGGACCACCGGGACGTGCCCCGGCAGAAGGAGCTGGTGCGCGGGGCGTTCGCCGGGCTGCATCCCCAGGTGGACGGGTGGCTGGAGGAGCTGGACCGTACGTCGGCGTTCTACTTCGACTCGATCAGCCGGCTCCGGATGGACAGCTGGTCGCGGGGGCGGGTGACGCTCGTCGGGGACGCGGGCTACTGCCCCGGTCCCGCGGTCGGCGGCAGCACCACGCTGGCCGTGGTCGGCGCGTACGTCCTGGCCGGGGAGCTGGCCCGCGCCGGGGGCGACCACGAGCGGGCGTTCCCGGCGTACGAGCGTGTGATGGCGGAGCACGTACGCGGCAGCCGTGCGGTCGCGTCGAGCGCGGCGCGGACGCTGATCCCCACGTCGCGGCTGGGTGGCTGGGGCCTGGCCCAGGGCGCCCGCCTGGTCTCCGCCCTGCCGGCGGGCCCGGGCCGCGCACTGCTCCGCCTCACGACGCGCAGCGCCCGGCTCTACAACGCGATGCCCGTCGAGGACTACGCACCGGCCGCCGCCCCCTGACAGCCGGTAGAGAAGCGGAATCCTCTACGGCCGGTCCAGGGCGGCCTCCATCCGGTCCATCACCCGCTGCCAGTGGGCTCGCTGCCGCTCGCGTTCCTCCGCGCTCGCCAGGTGTTCCTGGTGGAAGCGGAGCATCGTGCGGGCGCCGTCGGCGGCCGGGGCCATGGCCACCTGGAGCGTGGTGGTGCCGTGGGTGACGCGGATGCGGTCGGCCGGGCGGTAGCCGCGCACCTCGCCGGTCACCCCGGCGGCCGTCCGGTAGGGCGCACCGCGCTCCGGAGCCAGCTCCGTGTCCGAGCCGAGCCAGAGGGCGAGTCCTTCGGGGCCGCTGATGAAGTCCCAGACGACGGACGGCGGGTGGGGCAGTGTGCGGGACACCCCGATCTGCCAGCCCGTGTCCCTGGTGAGTCCGGTGGGCATCGGTCATCCTTCCTCGGAATGGCGGGCGCGCAGCGCCCTGACCTTGTGACGGTTGCCGCAGTGCTCCATCGAGCACCAGCGGCGGCGGCCGGGGCGCGAGGTGTCCACGTAGATCAGATGGCAGTCCTCGGCGGCGCAGGTGCGGATGCGGTGCGCGTGGGCGCCGGTCAGCAGCTCGACGGCGTCGCGCGCGACAGTGGCGGCGAGCGCCGTCCCGCTGGGGGCACCGGCCCACCGGCGGCTGCCGTCCGGGGCGATGGCGGGCGCCAGGGCGGGGCGGGCGGCGGCCTCGTTGATGACGGCCAGGTCGCCGGCCGGGTGCGGTTCGCCGCGCGTGTGGGCGATGACCACCCGGAACAGCGCGTCGCGCAGAAGCCGTACTGCGGCGACCTCCACGGCGGAGACGGCCAGCTCGGGGGTGGGGGCCAGCCGGGAGCGTTCCGCCCAGGCGGTCACGTCGGCGGGCCGGTGCAGGACCTCGTACCGCCGGTAGGGGCCGGGCCCGCCGGTCGTCAGCAGCTCCAGGCACAGGGCGCCCGGGTCGAACCGGTAGGCGGCACCGGTGGTGGACCGGAGGGTCAGTCCCAAGGGCTCAGCATCCATGTAACCACTATAACCGGTTACCTATGACCCACGCCACAATCGCGCCATGTCACATCCGAGGGCCCCGCCCCCATCCCCTGGTTGTCAGCGACCGATGGAGGAAGGACTGATCATGAGCACGCAGCGGGAGACGCACCACATCGTGGTTCTGGGGGCCGGATACGCGGGCATGGCCGCCGCCGTGCAGCTGGCGGCCCGGACCCGGAAGCGGGGGGACGCGGTGCGGGTGACCGTGGTGAACGCGCGGGAGCGGTTCACCGAGCGGATGCGGCTGCACATGGTGGCCGCCGGGCGTCCGCTCGACGCGATGAGCGTCCCGGAGATGCTGGAGGGCACGGGCGCGCGGTTCACGCGGGGCTGGGTGACGGCGGTGGACGCCGGGGCCAGGACCGTACGCGTCGACGACGAGCGCGTCCTGTCCTACGACACGCTGGTGTACGCGCTGGGCGGGGTCGCCGACACCGCTGCGGTGCCGGGCGCCGAGGACCACGCGTACACCCTGAGCAGCCCCGAGGACGCGCAGCTGCTCGCCGAACGGCTGAAGGCCCTCGAAGGCGGCCACGGCACCGTGGCCGTCGTCGGCACCGGGCTCACCGGCATCGAGTCGGCGGCGGAGATCGCCGAGCGTTACCATCGCCTCGACGTGGTCCTGCTCGGCGGCGAGGAGCCCGGCGCGACCATGAACGACAGGGCGGCGGCACATGTGCGGGCCGCCCTCGACCGGCTCGGCGTGCGGGTGCGCATCGGCGCGGACGTGGTGAAGGTGCTCGCCGGTTCGGTGGAGCTGGCGGACGGCGAGAGCATCGCGGCCGACGCGGTCCTGTGGACGGGCGGCACCCGGGTGGCACCGCTCGCCGCAGCGGCCGGTCTGGAGACGGACGCGCGCGGACGCATCGTCACCGACCGGGCGCTGCGTTCCGTTTCGCACCCCGAGGTGTACGCGGTCGGCGACGCGGCCGCGATCCGCCAGGGCTACGGGGTCATGCACGGCACCTGCCAGGGCGGCATGCCGACCGGGGTGCACGCGGCGCTGTCGATCGACCGCGTCCTCAGGGGCAAGCAGCCGAAGCCCTTCCGGTTCGGCTATTACCACACGCCGGTGAGCCTGGGCCGGGGCGACGCGGTCGTCCAGTTCACCCGGCCCGACGACAGCCCACGCCGGATCTGTCTGGTGGGAGCGGTGGCCGTCCGGTACAAGGAGACCGTGACAGCCTCGCCCTGGCCGACGTACGGCCGTATGAAGAAGATGCCCGCGTCGGGCGCGTTCTGGCCGCGCGGAGGGCGCTTCACCCGCACCCGACGTATCCGAGGGGACAAATGACCGGCGCCGCCGACCGTTCCGCCCAGCCCGGCCAGCAGGTCTTCCTGGAATACCGGCGGCTGCTGTTCTCCGTGGCGTACCGCGTCCTCGGCACCGCCGCCGACGCCGAGGACGCCGTGCAGGACGCCTGGCTCAAGTGGTCCGCCGCCGACCGTTCGCAGGTGGCCGACCCCAAGGCGTACCTGACCCGGATCGTGACGAACCTGGCGCTCGAACGGCTGCGGTCCGCCCGGTACAAACGGGAGACGTACGTCGGGCCGTGGCTGCCGGAGCCCATCCTGACCGGCGGCGGACCCTCCGAGCCCGTCCCGGACGCCGAATCGGCCGCGCTGGGCGCCGAGTCGGTGTCGATGGCCATGCTGGTGGTGCTCGAAACGCTCAGTCCGCTGGAGCGCGCCGTGTTCGTGCTGAAGGAGGTGTTCGCCTTCAGCCACGCCGAGATCGCCGAGGCGGTGGAGCGTTCCGAGGCGTCGGTACGGCAGGCCGCGCACCGCGCCCGTGAGCATGTGCGGGCCCGGCGCCCGCGCTTCGAGGCGGACCGGGCGCGGCAGCGCGAGGCGGCGGAACGTTTCCACGCCGCCGCGACGGGCGGTGACGTCAACGCCCTCCTCGAACTCCTCTCCCCCGACGTCACCCTGTGGACCGACGGCGGCGGCAAGGTCCGCCAGGCCCTGCGCCCGGTGACCGGCGCGGCCACGGTGGCCGGCTGGTTCGCGGCGATCGGCACGGTCGCCTACCAGGGCGTCGAGCCGGCGGACATGAAGGCCGAACTCGTCGAGATCAACGGCGGCCCGGGCATGGTGTTCAGCGGCCCGGACCGCGTCATCGCCACGGTGACCTTCGACTTCGACGCGCGGGGGCGCATCACCGCGATCCACAACGTGGCCAACCCGGAAAAGCTGCGGGCGGTCGCCGAGGGCGTCGCGTACGACATCGGGGCACGGTAGCCGTCGCCCTCGCCCGATCGGGTCGAAAACGGGCGGCACCGCTCCGCCTTCCGCATATGCCGGTGCGACGGCTACAAGATCGTCAACGAGTCGCCACCGGCTCGGCGGAGTGCGCCCCGGTATGTCATGGCGCCACGTCACCGACCCGGCCGGACCCCCGGCCGTGTCCCCCAAGTCCCGCCCGGCCGCGCGACGCCGGGCTCGTACGAAGGAGATCCCGTGATCGCACAGGGCAAGCGGATTCTCGGCTCCCTGGCCATGGCATTCGCCGCCGCGGCCTCGCTGACCGTCGCCGTACCCGTAGGGTCCGCCTACGCCATCGACCACGTGGAGTGCGTCGGCGGCGCGGACTTCCTGAAGATCTACTCCCACCTCGACGGCCGTCAGAGCGTCGACTGCTACGCCAACGCGGGCAGGACCGACTTCGGAGGCTGGTGGGCCGACCGGATCGTCACCGGCAACAACGACCTCATCTACTACGACGTCAACGGGGACTCGGTCCGGATCAACCGCTGGACGGACATCACGTTCCCGAACAACCCGCCCCGGATCAAGAGCATCCAGATCCTCTGAGCGCCCGGAAGCGCACCACCGGTCACCGCTGTTCACGAACGGCGGTGACCGTGGCCGTCAGACCACGTCGAACTCGTTGCCCTCCGGGTCCAGCATGGCGGTGGCGTAGAAGTCCATGTCCGGCAGCTCCCTGACCTCCGCCACCGTGGCACCGGCCCCGACCAGCCGCGCCACCGTGGCATCGACCCGCCGCTTGCGGACCTCCAGCGGAACGGCACGCCCCCCGCCGACCTTGAGGTCGAAGTGCCACCGGTTCTTGACCGCCTTCATCTCCGGGACTTTCTGGAACCACACCCGCGGCCCGCGCCCGGCCGGATCGATGATCGACTCCGGCAGATCCCCCGCCCCGGGCGGCAGCTCCTCCTCGGGCACCCCCATGTCCTCCCAATAGGCACGCCAGCTCGCATGCCCCTCCGGCGGCGGCTCGGGGACGTACCCCAGAGCCTCGCCCCAGAAGGCCACCATCCGCTGCGGATCGCCACAGTCGATCGTCATCTGCAGGGTCATCTCGGGCGCCATCTCGGTCTCCGTCTCCATGGCCGGAGCATCCCAGACGGGTCTGACAGTGGGGATGTCCCTGGCAAGGGGGTGTGGCTGCTGTTCGAGACGGCGCCGGTCCAGCGCGAGGAGGGAAGGGTGCGCGTCTTCGCCTGGAGCACTTCCGCACCCGCGCTCCACGCCCGATACCGTTTGGAGTGGCGGTTCCGGGCCAGTCCCGAACATGAAGCGGATAACGGGGAGTTCAGGTGATCCAGATGCGACCCAGTGAGCAGATGCGGGACCTCGGCGTCGTGCAGCGCGGGGCCCCCGTTCTTGCTGAGCGGGCGCGCGTCTTCGACCTGCCGACTGAGCGCGATGCGGCCGAGCAGGCAATCGAGCGGCTGTTCGCCTCGATGGAGCGGATCGGGCCATTTCACCCCTTCGCCAAGGGCATGGGCATCGCGGCACCCCAGATCGGCATCGGCCGCGCCGCCGCCGTTGTCCAGCCCCCCGCACCCGAAGCTCCGGCGATCGTCCTGCTGAATCCTCGAATCACCGACCGTTCCAGCGAGGAAGACGAGCAGTACGAGGGCTGCCTGTCGTTCTTCGACGTCCGCGGCATGGTCCCTCGGCCGCTGTGGATCACCGTGGAGACCACCACGCTGGAGGGCCGTCTGGTGACCACCACTTACGAACGAGGGCTCGCCCGGCTGGTCCACCATGAGATCGACCACCTCGACGGCCTGCTCTACACCGCACAGATGCGGACGGGCGTCGTTCCCATCCCCGTGGAGGAGTACCGCCAGACCGGGCGGGCGTGGGACTACGAGCAGGAGCAGCCGAGGCGGGGCCGGGCTCCGTGTTGGTCACTTAGCGGCTCGTCCCATCCTTGGTCCGCTGCCCGGCAGGCTGCTTCCAGATCGTGATCGTGGAGGGTGTCTTCGGCAAGCCATCCTGGTGCGCTCAACGGCACCGACCACCGCAGCCACGGTGAGCGGAACGCCGTCATCGCCGGTGCATGCGCTCGCGCAACGCCTGAGCCGAACCGACCTCGTCGGCTCCATATTCGTGCCACAGTGCGACAAGCTGATCCTCACGTTCGGCGAGGTCGATCAACTTGTCGGCGAGTGCGAAGCCGTCGGGAGAAGGCTTCCCGGCCTCAAGCACCCAACGGCTCGCGGCCGCATCCGCGGTGATACCACGGCCCGCCAGCTCGACGACCCTGAACGGCACCCCCGGATCAGCGGCCACAGCCAGAAACACAGCCAGCGACACTGACTTCCGCACGGCCTTTTCAGCCACTCGTCAGACCCTCCCCACATCAGCCGCCTGGTGGCCATGACTAGTCAACCTACAGAAATGCCTATTCGGGGTCATTAGCCGTCGGCGGCGCCGATGGCCTTGATCGGTGAGTGGCGGCCTCGGCCTGCCGGCGGAATTCGCGCCAACCGCCGTCCGACCGACTCCTGGTGTGGCGGGGGTCACGGGAACCCGCTGGTTCGGCCGGAGAGGTAGGGGTGTGAGATGTGATGATCAGGAAGACCGGGAGCGCATGCGCACACGCATCAGGGCGGGCGACCGTCAGGCGTTCGCCGTGCTCTACGAGGAGTACGCGCGGGCGGTCTACAACCATGCCTACCGGCTGACGGGCGACTGGTCGGCGGCCGAGGAGGTCATGTCCGAGACCTTCCTCGCCGCCTGGCGGACCCGGCAATCCGTCGAGCCGGAAGGCGAATCGCTGCTGCCGTGGCTGCTCGGCATCGCCACGAACAAGGCGCGCAACGCCAACCGGGGCACCGGCCGGCGCCTCGCCTTTCTGGCCCGGCGCCCCGCCCCCGAGCCTGTCGCGGACATCGCGGACGCCGCGGCCGGGCAGGTGGACGACGCCCGGCGGCTCGCCGCGGTCCGGCAGGCGCTGGACGGGCTGCGCCGCCAGGACCGCGAGGTGCTGGCCCTCTGCGTCTGGTCGGGCCTCGACTACGCGGAGGCCGCCGAGGCGCTCGGCGTGCCGGTGGGCACGGTGCGGTCGCGGCTGTCCCGTGCGCGGGAACGGCTGAGGCGGCTCACGGACGAGCGGCTGGCCAGGGAACGGAAACGGAACGACAACGCCGGGGAACCCCGCACCCGTCGCGGAGAGGTACAGGGCAGGGCCGCGTTCGTGGCCCTGCCCCTTCAGGAGGAAGCCCGATGAACGACCGTGCCTCCGGCCCCACCTGGGCCGAACTCGAGGAACTGGCCCGGCTGCTGCCGGCCCCGGCCGAACGGGATCTGCCTCCGGGGCGCCATCTCCACCACAAGGAAGCCCTGATGCAGCTGATCGACCAGGACGGCGACCGCGCCACCGCCCGCCCCGGACCCCGCCCCCGGCCCCGCCTCCTGCGCCCCGCCGTCCTGCTGCCCGCCGCCGGACTGGCCCTGGGCGGGGTCCTGTTCACCACGCTCGCCGTGACCGGCCAGGACGAGGCCCCCCGCACCGCCGCCACGGCCCCGGCCCCGCGCGGTGCGACCGTGCTGCTGGACCGGATCGCCACGGTGGCCTCGAAGAGCGACGCCATCGAGGTCACCGACGACCAATACGTGTACGTCAGGACGTTGCAGGCCGAGAACACGGGCGCGTTCGGCGGCCCGGTGAAGCTGGGCAGGCCCGGTGAGCGCGAGGTCTGGATGGCGCAGAAGTCCGGGCCGGTGATCGATGAGGGCCTGATCCACCAGGACGGCAGGTACGTCCCGATCGAGGTCGGCGTCCCGGACGGCGAGAAGCCCGTCGGCTACCCGGCGGGCCTCAACCGGCCGACGTACACCTGGCTCGCCTCCCTGCCCACCGACCCCGACGCCCTGCTCCGCAGGCTCGCCGCCGAGATCACCGCGGACCAGGACGCGCGGAACACCCCGGCCGACGAGCGGGACCCGGACCAGGACGCCTTCGAGGCCATCGGCGAGCTGCTGCGGGAGACCCTGATGCCGCCGAGGACCGCGGCCGCCCTGTACAAGGCCGCGGCGCGGATTCCCGGCGTGAGCGTGGACTCCGACGCGGTGGACGCGGCCGGGCGGCACGGCATAGGCGTGGCCCGCGACGACGAGCGCGCCGGCTGGCGCACAGCCTGGATCTTCGACGCGAAGACCCTGGCGTACCTGGGCGAGCGGACCTACCTCATCCGGGACACCTCCATGGGCCGGAAGGGCACCGTCACGAACACGTCGGCGGTCCTGGAACGCGCGGTGGTCGACGCCCTCCGCGAGAAGCCGTCGACCACGGCCTGACCGGCAGAACTCCCCGTAGCCTGACGGCATGACAGACGCGGTACGGGGAAGAGGCGAGGCGGCGCCCTGGCGTCCCGAGGGGGAACCGGGCGGGGCTCCTCTCCCCGTCCCGAACGCGCTCGGCGCGCTGTGGGCGGTCAGGCACGGGCAGAGCACCGCCAACGTCGCCTTCGCCGAGGCGGGCGCGGCGCCCCTGGAAGGACGCGACCGCGACGTACCGCTGTCCGGCCTCGGACAGGCGCAGGCGCGGGCGCTCGGGCGCTGGCTCGTGGAGTACGCCGGTGAGCTGGACCTCGTCGTCTGCTCGCCGTACGTACGGGCCCGGCAGACCTGGCAGCTGATGGCCGGGTACGCGGCCGATGAGGGCGTCGCTCTGCTTCCGCTTCTGGTGGACGAGCGGCTGCGGGACCGGGAGATGGGCGTCTTCGAGCTGTACCCCCCGGCCGCGCTGGCGGCGCGGGACCCGGAGGAGGCCGCGCGCCGGGAACGGCTGGGCGAGTGGTTCTACCGCCCGCCGGGCGGCGAATCACTGGCCGATGTCGCCCTGCGGGTGCGCGGGTTCCTCGCTGGTCTGGAGCGGGCCGCGCCCGGGCGGCGCGTGCTGCTCGTCGCCCATGACGCGGCGGTCGTCGCCGTCCGCTTCGCCCTGGCGGGCCTCGGCGCCGCGGCTCCCGAGGACGTGCCGCCGGTGCCCAACGCCTCGCTGTCCCACTGGCAGGGCGACGGCCAGCGCCTGAGCCTGCGGCTCTGGGGCGGGACCGCACACCTCGCTCAGGAAGGGGACATGACCGCGTGACGGGCGATGACGTGCTGGAGATCCTGGACCTGCTGCGGGCGGCCGGTGCGGAGGTCTGGGTCGGCGGGGGCTGGGGTGTCGACGCCCTGGTGGGGCGGCAGACCCGGGAGCACCGGGATCTGGACCTGATGCACCGCCTCGAGCAGGAGCCGGCGGTCGTCGCCGCTCTTACCGCGGCCGGGTTCGCGGAAACACTCGACTGGCGGCCCGTACGGTTCGTCGTGTCGGACCAGGCGGAGCGTCAGATCGATCTGCACCCGCTCTCGTTCGGCCCGGACGGAAGCGCCCTCCAGGAGTCGCTGGAGACCGGGAAGCCGTTCGTCTATCCGGCGGACTGCTTCGTCACGGGCAGCGTCGGGGGCCGTACCGTGCCCTGCCTGTCCGCCGCGCAGCAGGTGTACTTCCACCAGGGGTACGAGCCCAGGGAGCGGGATCTCCACGACATGGCCCGACTCCGGGAGACGTTCGGTATCGGCACGCACTTCTGATCCTGGAGCGGGGTACGACCACCGGCAAAAGCGCGCAGGAGAAGCGCTCGAAGGCGACTTGAGGATCGCTCGTGAAGCTTCCCGGCGCACTGGGTGAAACACCCGTACGCGCGAGGCCGGGTGTTTGAATGGCCTTGATCAGTACGGTATTCGACCCAGGGGGGGCGAACTCTGCCATGCGGAAGTCATATTACGCAGCACACGTTTACATGATCGTCGGAGTGATCTCGGGGCTTTTCTACCGGGAGTTCACGAAAATCAAGGACTTTCACGGCGATACCCAGCTGGCGCTCATGCACACTCACCTTCTGGCGCTGGGCATGCTCGTCTTCCTGATCGTCCTCGGCCTGGACAAGGTCTTCGGACTGTCCGGCTCGAAGCTGTTCACCGCGTTCTTCTGGTTCTACAACATCGGCATCGCCATCTCGACGGCGATGATGGGCGTCCACGGCATCCTGACGGTGCTCGGCCGCGACGAGGACCACATCGCGGAGGCCGTGCCGCTGACCGCTGGGCTCGGGCACATCCTGCTGACCGTGGGGCTGATCCTGCTCTTCGTCCTGCTCGGACAGCGCGTCAACGCGCACGTCAAGGCGGACGCCACGCCGAAGGAGCCGACGGCGGAGGCGGCGAGCGCCGTCTGAGCTCGTACCTGGGGGCCTCGATTATTACGGCGTAATAATCGAGGCCCCCGAGTTGTGCAACCGCTAGCGCGCAGGCGTCTGGAACGTCACCTCGGGATTGCCCGGCGTCGGTCCGGCGAGCAGGCGCTGCGGTACGCCCTTGAGGTGGAGGTCGAAGAAGGCGGCGACGTAGTCACGGGTGATGTCGCCGGAACGGTCGGCGGGCAGCGGGGCCGAGGGGTCGCTGATGCCCAACTGCGCCCCGAGCAAAGGAAGATCGGTGAAGGTGAAGTGACCGGCCCCGGCGACCGTGAGCCACCTCTTCCAGCCGTCGAGGCGCGCCCAGTCGCGGTCCCACGTGGTATCGAAGGTGCCGCCGGACGCGTGGTCGGCCTCGGTGCCGAGCATCATGAACGGCCGGCCCCGGAGCCCCTGGGCGGGGACCGGGTCGAAGAAGGTGCCGTCCATGTTCACGCCCGCCCGCACGCGCCGGTCGGCGGCCATCGTGGACGCGGCGGAGTCACCGCCGATGGAGTGCCCGGCCATCCCGATGCGCCGCCGGTCGATCATGGAGGCGTACCGCCAGGCGGGGTGACCGTCCGTCAGCCGGTCCAGCAGGAACGGAACGTCCTTCGCCCGGCCCCGTGCGACCTCCGCATACCCCTCTTCACCGGCCCGCTCCACGTAGTCGCAGGCGGCGCAGGGCAGGACGCGCCCGCCCGGGAAGACGGTGGCGAGGGACTCGTGGGCGTGATCCACGGCCGCGACGACATACCCCCGGGAGGCCAGGTCCGTCGCGAGGGACGTCAGCGTGAAGCGGCTCTGCCCGAACCCGGGCGAGAGCACGACGAGCGGGAACCGCCCGCGCGCGGGGGCCGCACCGGTCCGCGCGTACGTCTCGGCGGCCCCGACCACCTCGGGCGCGACGACACCGCCCAACCCCTTGTCCTCCAGAAGCAGTTCCGCCTCCTTCGCGCTCATGTACGGGGCACGCGACCCGGTCCCGGCCCGCGCCGGATAGAACACGGACACCAGCAGCTCACGCGCCCCCGCCTCCGGCACGTACGGGTCGGCGCGCCCGGTGTCCCGGAGGTGCACGGTGTCCTCGCCGACGGCGTACGGCCCGGTCGGCGCGGGCAGCCGCAGCTGCTGGGCGGGGGCGGTGAGCGCGGGGCCGATACCGGCGGGCGCCGGGGTCGCGGCGACGGCCGGGGCGGTGGCCGTGGCCCCCAGGGCGAGGACGAGGAGCGAGGCGGCCAGGGTGCGGTGACGAGTTCTCATGCCCCGAACGCTAGGCGGGGGTCCGATGCCTCAACGTCCTTCCACGGTATGCGACTTGGTACCTCTGCGGTCGCATGGGGCGGGGCGCGTGTCGTACCACGGGCCTACGGGCAGGCGGTGACCGGGAACGGGTCCGGGGCCCATGGTCATCGGCTCCCCTCGACGTCCTATTCGACGGTGACAGGGCCTCGGGCATCGTGGGGTCGCGGCTGGACAAGGACATCGAGGTACGGGCCCGGCGCGAGGTGATCCTCTGTGCCGGCGCCTACAACTCGCCGCGCTCTCCGACGCGGACGTCTTCCGCATGCGGGCCCCGGCTCGCTACGGCGGCTACGAGACCGATGCCACCACGCTGCTCGACGTGGTGTCGAAAATAGCGGAGGGGGACGGACCGGCAGCCTGGACCGTGTCCGCGTGGCCCGTCTCGGCCTGGCTCGCCGGCCACTTCCCCGACCACGCGCAGGACGAGGTGTTCGCTTCCGATGCCCGGGTGTGCGGCGTACTGAGCCCCAGCGCGACCGCCACGCCGACGGACGGCGGTGACTACCTCGTGAACGGCCGGTGGGCGTTCATCAGCGGCGCCCACCACAGCCAGTGGCAAGTGGTCCTCGCCATGGCGCCGACGCCCGACGGCTCGTCGCAGTGGCCGGTGATGGCGGTGGTCCCCATGTCCGATCTGACCCTGCTGGACGACTGGCACACCATGGGGCTGCGCGCGACCGGAAGCGTCACCACCGTCGCGGAGAACGTCCTGGTTCCCGCCGACCGAGTGATTCCGCTGGTCTCGGTGCTACGCGGCGAGTCCGCCTCGCGGACCAATGCGCTCTCCCCGGTGTACCGCAGTCCGATGATCCCCACGGGCTGTTCGACGTTCACCGGTCCGGCCGTCGGGCTGGCCAGGGTCGCGCTGGAGGCGTTCATGGCCCGGCTCGACCGGAAGATGACCTACACGGACTACCCCAGCCGGCGGGACGCACCGGTCGCCCACCTCCTGGTGGCGGAGGCGGCGATCGGGTGGAGGAGGCCGAGTCGCACGCCTCCCGGCTGGCCGCGCTCACCGACGCCAAATGCGCCGCCGGGGAGGAGTGGAGCCCGGAGGAACGCGTGCGCTCCCGGGCCTGGCTGGGACGGGTCCTCCATCTCGCCGACGCGACGGCGTCCCAACTGGCCGCCGAGGGCGGCGGATCCTCGATCCACGTCTCCGACCCCCTTCAGCGCGCGGCACGGGACATACGGGCGCTGAGCACCCGTGCCCTGATGCACTCGACGACGAACGCCGAGCTCTACGGCCGGGTCCTGTGCGGGCCGGAGCCGAACACGATGTACATCTGAGTACGTCCGATGAGTACGTGTGGGACGACTCGTCCACCGCTCGGTACCGACGCCTACCCTCCGGCGGCATCCGTACCGAGCAGGTCCCGCCCCGCGTAGTACGCGTGCAGCGCGGCCTCGCCGCCCGAGCCGAACGCGGTCATGACGCGCTGGTAGCGCGCCGAGCGGAGGTCGCCGGCGACCAGGACGCGGGGGTGCTGGTCGCCGGGGGCGCAGTAGCCGTCGGGGCCCCGGACCAGGTCGCCGGGCGGGGCGGTCGGGGCGCTGCCGAGGCTGAGGAAGACGGCGTCCGCGGCGAGCCGGCGCCGTAGCCCGTCCGGTGCCGTCACTTCCCCCGCCCCCGAGAGCGTCAGGTGTTCCACGGGGACGAGGGTGACCCGGGGGTCGTCGCGGATCTCGTCCGTCTTGTACGCGTCGGCCGCCGGGTACGCCACGAGCAGGCGGGTGCCGGTGTCCGGGTGGGCGCGCAGGAAGGTCCCGATCGGCCGGTCGCCGCCGAGGACGAGGAGGGTCCGGCCCTCCTCCGCCCCGGCCTGCCACAGCGGCGGCAGGGTGAGCCCGTCCGGTGCGGTGATCCAGGGGACGTCGCGCGGCTGGAGCGGCCCGACGCCGGTGGCGACGACGGCGTACGGGGCGGTGAGGCGGGCCCCGGTGTCGAGTGTGACGGCCACGTGGTCGTCGTAGGCGCGCAACTCAGCGACGTGGCACCCGAGTTCGAGCCGGCACAGCTCCGTGCCCATGAGCTCCGCCGTGATGGCGTCGGCGAGCGCGGGGCCGCTGGTGTGGCCGCCGAGCACGTTGTCGAGGGCGGGGATGCGGTACAGGTTCCGGCACAGCCGGTCCGGCTCCACCAGCACCGTACGCAGCCCCACCCCGGCGGCCATCCGGGCGGCGGCACAGCCGGCGGGGCCGCCGCCGATGACGAGCAGGTCGGTGTCGTACAGCGTGTCGCCCATGGGGCCATTCCAGCAAAACGTGCGCCATGGGGCTGCCCCCACCCCCGATACGGATGATCACCTCATCGCGGCCGCCCGTGCCCGTCGGACATCGTGAGGTCACGCGGAGAAACGACCTCGCGGTGACGGTGCCGCGCGACGGAGGAGACTCATGATCAAGCACAAACGGACGCTGTCCGGCGCACTCGCCCTGGCCGCGGCTTTCGGGGTGGCGGCAGGCGGGGCGGCATTCGCGGCGGAGCGCCCCGCCGCATCGGCCGCGACCGCCGACCGGCTCCCCGCCGTCCTGCACCGGCTGACCACCGTCGACGGCGCCCCCGGGGCGCTCGTCGAAGCGCGCGGCCGGCGCGGCGCCACCGTTCTGACCAGCGGTGTCGCGGACGTCGACAGCGGGGCGCCGGTGCGCGGGGACAGCCGCTTCCGGATCGGCAGCATGACCAAGCCCTTCGTGGCCACGCTGGTGCTCCAACTCGTCGGCGAGCGCCGCGTCGCCCTCGACGCGCCCGTGGAGCGTTACCTTCCGGACGTCGTCCGCGACCACCCCGGCGACTGGCGGGGCGTCACCGTACGGCGGCTGCTCCAGCACACCAGCGGTCTGCCCGACTATCTCGACTTCCTCCGCCCGCAGGACATCCTGGCGGACCCGCTCGCCCACCACGACGCCCGTGACCTGGTGGACCTGGCGCTCGACCAGCCCCGCCCGTTCCGGCCCGGGCACGGCTGGGACTACTCCAACACGAACTACCTGCTGGCCGGGATGGTCATCGAGAAGGTGACGGGCCGTCCGTACGGGGAGGAGATCCGCCGCCGCATCATCGAGCCGCTCGGCCTGACGGCGACCTCCGTTCCCGGTGACGATCCGTCGATCCCCGGCCCGCATCCGCGCGGTTACGTACGGCCGGGCGAGGACGCACCGCTCATGGACGCCACCGCGATCAACCCGTCCGTCGCGGGCGCGTCCGGCGAGATGATCTCCAGCGCCTCCGACCTCAACCGGTTCCTGGGGGCCCTCCTGGGCGGCCGCCTGCTGGAACCGGCGCAACTCCGGGAGATGATGAGGGCCCGCCCCGTGGGTGACGGCCGGGCCTACGGCCTGGGCCTGGAACGCCGGTGGCTGCCGTGCGGCGGCTCCTACTGGGGCCACGGCGGCGACATCTTCGGCTTCCAGACCGCCGGGGGCGCCACCGTGGACGGCCGGCAGACCTCGGTCATGGTGAACCTCGACCCGGGCGGCACGGACGCCCAGGACGACGACATCGAGAACGCCGTGGAGGCGGGGCTGTGCGGGGCACGCGACTGAGAGTGCCCGGCGGACACCCTTAACCTGCTCCGTATGCCCGAAACCAGCGCACCCGCCCCCCGCGACGACAGCCCCGAGGACTCCCGGCGGGAGCGGCTGCGGCAGACGTTCGACGAGGACGCGGAGCTGTACGACCGGGCCAGGCCGGGCTATCCGGCGGAGCTGTACGACGACCTCGCGGAGCTCGCCGGGGCGCGGCCCGGCAGCCGCGTCCTGGAGGTGGGCTGCGGGACCGGGCAGGCCACGGTCCCGCTGGCCCGGCGGGGGTGCAGGATCACGGCCGTGGAGGCGGGCCCGAGCATGGCCGCGGTCGCGCGGCGCAATCTGGCCGGGGCGCCGGAGGTGGAGGTGGTGACGGCCGCGTTCGAGAGCTGGCCGCTGCCTGCGGAGCCGTACGACACCGTGCTCGTCGTCACCGCGTTCCACTGGATCGACCCGGCGGTGCGCGTGCCCAAGGCGGCCGACGCCCTGCGGGCGGGCGGGGCGCTCGCCGTGGTGCGCACCCAGCATGTGCGGGGCGGCACCGAGGAGTTCTTCGTGGAGGTCCAGCGCTGCTACGAGCGCTTCGACCCGGAGACCGAGCCCGGCACGCGGCCTCCCACCGCCGCCGAGGTCGGCAACGCGGACCACGCGGAGGAGGTGGCGCGCAGCGGCCGCTTCCGCCCGACGGTCTTCCGCCGCTACGAGCACGACGTCACGTACACCACGCCGCAGTACCTGGACGTGCTGCGCACGTACTCCGGCCACCGGGCGCTCCCGGAGGCCGCCCGGCGCGGGCTGCTGGACTCCATCGCGGAGCTGATCGACGGGCGGTACGGGGGCCGGGTGACGAAGCGCTACCTGATCGAGCTGGGGGTCTCCCGCAGGCGGTGACGCCTACTCGCTCACGCCCGCGATCCCCCAGCCCCGGCGGGCGGCCTCGGCCAGGACTTCGCCCCAGTTGGTCAGGAGGCGCACGAAGCCGTCGAAGTCGCTGAACCGGAACTCGATGGAGTGCTCCTCGAAGGGCACGCGGAGCTCATCGAGCCGGGGCCGTACGCGCTCCCAGGTCGCGAGCAGTTCCCGTACTCCCTTCGGGGACTTCGCGACCAGCAGGCCGTAGCCCCCGGAGAAGAAGGCATGGCCCTCGCTCGGCTCCTCGTCATCAAAATCCGGCCCGTCCCAGATCAGCCCGCCGAGCAGCGCGTCCAGCTCCGCCCGCACGGTCGGGTCCACGTGGTCGCGTGCCTTCTCCCACGCCTCCCCCGCCCAGAAGTGCGGCTTGTACGAGCCGAGGGTGCCCGGGAAGTCGTACACGCCGAAGAGCGCGCTGTGCGACCCGCGCGGCCACTCCCACCCGCCGTCGGTCCCGTTCTCGTCGTAGTCCCACAGCCCGGTCTCGTCGTCGTACCAGGCGTCCCGCAGGCGCTCAAGCCGCTCCGGGGGCGGGACCTCGGCCAGCCAGGGCCAGTCGGCGATCAGTGTGGTGAGGTCGACGCCCATGGCGTCACCCTATCGGCCGTCAGGCGCCCTTCGAGCGGGCCACCTGCGCGGCGAGGAAGGCCAGCAGAGCGGCGTTGAAGTGTCCGGGCTGCTCGGCGCCCGGCAGGTGGCCGGCCTTTTCGATGACGGCCAGGGTCGCGTGGGGAACGAGGCCGCGGATCGCCTCGGCGTCCGCGACCGGGGTGTAGACGTCGTCCGCGCCGACCACGACCAGCACCGGCTTCCGGACCGCCGCCAACGTCTCCCGGTAGTCGGGACGTTCGGCCCGCCCGCGCAGGGCTGCCGCCGCGCCGTGGGGGTCCGTGGCACGCATCATGCCCAGGACGCGCCCGGCGACTTCCGGCATCGCCGCGACGTTGTACGCGGCGAGCATCTTGTCGATCACCTCGCTCGCGTAACCGTCCATGCCCTCGGCGAGGAGCCGGTCGGCCAAGCGGTTACGGAACGCCTTGCCCTCCTCGGTCTCGGCGGGGGCGGAGGTGTCGGACAGGACCAGGGCGCGCACCCGCTGCGGGTGCCGGCGCTGGAACTCCATGGCGATCTGACCCCCCATCGAAACACCGCCGACCACGGCCCGCTCGATACCCAGGTGGTCGAGGAGCGCGGCGAGGTCATCGGCGAAGTCGGAGAGGAAGACCGTTCCCCGGGTGACGCTGCTCTGGCCGTAACCCCGCAGATCGGGGGTGATGACCCGGTATCCGGCTTCGGCCAGCCCTTCGCTCTGAGGCGCCCACAGTGTGCGGTTGAACGGATGCCCGTGAACCAACAGGACCGGCAGCCCGGCGGAGGGCCCGAGGTCGTCGTAGTGAATCGTGGCCCCGCGCAGCGCTATGGCGTTCATGCCGGGCACCTTAGCCGGGTGACCGACGGGGCGCGGAGGCGTTTTGCCTGTCGGCCGGTGGCCCCTCTCCGAGGTAGAAGGGCCACCGTTCTCGGTTCGGCTCGGCGATCAGCCGCCGAGGTCAGCGGTGAAGGCGGCCCACGCCGCCCGCGAGCATCCGTCGCTGTTCGATGCTCCCTCACGGCCGAGCGGCCATCCTGGACTGGACGACCGCTCGGCCCACCGTCGGTTACAGCTCAATTCGTCCGGTCAGTCGCCAGTCGAGGTACGTGGCCAGGTTGGGTGCCACCCAGGTGCGGCTGTCGTTCTCATGGTCCCAGACGAAGACGTCGGGCCTGTCGATCGTTGAGAGGAGCGCGAAGAGATCGCCGTTTCCCGCGTCCGCGAAGAAGAGGAGCGGGTCGAACGGCATGGAGAGGGTGGCGAGGTCGGAGTCCTCGCGAAGACGCTGATTCTCCGTGGCGATAGCCTCGGCAGACCAGACGAGCCCGTCTCCGTACTCGTCTTCGATGCCGTTGGTCTTCCGCAGGAGTGCGCTGAGATCCGTGGGAAGTGAGTGACCGAGAACCGTGACGCAGTCGGCCAGTGCGGACTCCGGTGCGGGTGACTGGAGGACGGCCGCACCGGGCAGGGCTTCAACGGCTACGTTCCACACGTTGGTTCAACCTCCACTCATCCGCCTCACGTGATCATCATGCTCCTGTTCCAGGCTGCCAGGCGAACCACCTGCTCGGGGGAGGCGAGGCGTAGACCGCCGCGGTCATCTATGCGGGCAAGGAGCCGACGGGCCGGCCGAAGCGGTGCCCGCAGTCCTCGTCGATCTGCCCGACCAGGCGCTCTCTCACCACATCCGCCAAGGCGGCTGCTCGCACGTGCGATCTGCACGGTCGGAGACGGTACCGCGGCGCCGACCCGGTCGCCGCGCGGGGCACGGGATCCGAAATCCCCTCTTGCCTTTGCGAAAGCAACCATATAGTTTCCCTCGTGAACACAGCTAGGGGTCAAGTCCTCTTGGCATTCCACGAGATGGGGGATATCCGCATGCCTCGATTGGCCGCAGGGGTTCGCAAAGTGCAACCCGCACCGCATGCGGATGGCGCTTCGGAGACCGTCGTACGGGCGGCCCGGACCGAAGGAAGCACCCGATGACCGCGCCGGCCCGCTTCCGGGCCGCCTTCGCCCTGGCTCTCGCCACCGTCGTGACGGCGGGCACACCGGCCGGGGCCGCACCCGCCGCGGAGAAGGCGCCGCCCCGGATCGAGACGGTGCTCGACGTGTCCGGGTCGATGGCGACCAAGGACGCAGGCGGGCAGACCAGGCTCGCGGCCGCCAAGACCGCCGTCCGCCGTCTCCTCGACGGCACACCCGACGGGACGGCTATGGGGCTGCGTGTGTACGGGTCCGAGTACGCCGGTGAGGCCAGGAGCCGCGGGTGCGAGGACACTGAACTCCTCGCCCCCGTCGCCCGGATGGATACCGGCTCGAAGGCATCCGCGCTGGCCCGGGTGCAGGCGCTGAAGCCGGTCGGGATGACGCCGATCGGCCGCAGTCTCCGGGCCGCGGCCGCCGACCTCGGGGACACCGGACCGCGCCGGATCATCCTCGTCAGCGACGGGGAGGACACCTGTGCGCCGCCGAGCCCGTGCCAGGTCGCCCGTGAGCTCAAGGGGGCCGGGATCGACCTGGTCATCGACACCGTCGGACTGAGGGTCAACGCCGCCGCCAAGCGCGAGCTGACGTGCATCGCGAACGCCACGAAGGGGACTTACGTGGACGCGGGTGATGCGGACGAACTGGCCGACCGGCTCGACCAGTCCGTGAAACGCGCTCTCACTCCGTACGCGCGGAGCGGCACCAGGACCAGCGGCGGCGAGGACTGCCCCAGCGCCCCCACCCTCGTCCCCGGCCAGTACCTCGACAGGATCCGCGACGGCCAGTCCCGCTGGTACAAGGTCACGCTGCGCCCGGGACAGTCGCTCCGGTTCTCCGGCTCCGTCATTCCGGCCGGCGCGTGGGAGACCCCGACCTCGGTCAACGCCCAGCTGTCGCTGCCCGGCCAGGCCGGAGTGTGGGCCACGGAGACCGCGGTCGAGGACCGGTGGTCCAACGTCATGTCCATCGGCGTGCAGTCCGAACGCCTGCCCTGGGACAAGGTCCCCGCCGGGGCCGCAAGCACGGAGGTCTGCGCCCGGATCCACAGCGAGGTCCGGACAGCGCGGGCCGAACCGGTCGAGGTGGCCGTCGGCATCGCCGACCAGGCCGTCCGTCCCGATGGAACACCCGACGAACGGGTCACCGGTGCGGGCGCCGAGGCCGGACAGCCCACCGCGCCCCCGGACACCCACGGCCCTCGCCCCGAGGCCACCGAGACGACCGCGGCCGCCACGTCACTCCTGGACCGCCCGGCGGCCCTCGCCGTCGCCGCCGCAGCCGCGTTCCTGCTGACCCTGGGCCTTCGATTCGCCGTCGCCCGCAACCGCCGCAGGGGAGCCTGACATGCGCGTACGTACCGCACTCATGACCGCCGCGGCGTTCAGTTTCCTTGCCACCGGCACCGCGAACGCAGCCGACGGCGACACGGGATCGCCGGGGGGCTACTCGTTCAACAGCAGCACCTCCATCGAAGACGGTGCTCAGCGGCAGCTCACGGTCGGCGACTTCCACTTCTGGAAGATCACCCTCAAGCCCGGCCAGCGCTTGGACGTCAAGGCGTCGGTCGAGGTGCCCGGCGGCTACGACCCCGGCCCCTCACCCCACTACGAGCGGCTCGGTGTGCGTATCTACGACCCCACCCGCCGGCCCATCCTGTGCGATGGAGCCTCGGACGGCACCGAGATGATCTACCGCGGTCACGCCACGGCCCGAAGTGGCGGTACCTTCACCGCCGAATGCACCGTGGGAACCGTCGACTACAAGCCCATCGAGCGAGCCGGGACCTACTACGTCCAGGTCGGCATCGGCGGAGCCACCCGGACCAAGGGCGACACGCTCCCGCTCACGGTGTCCGCGGGCACCGGCACCGGCGTCACGCCCAGACCCGCCGAATCGTGGAACCCCGGCACGCCGGCCGGCGCCGTCCCCGCCGAGCCGAAGCCCGCCACCGTGACCACGCCCTCCGCGACAGCGGCGGACACGGCCCCCACCGCCGCCGCGACAAGCACGGGGCTGCCGCCGTGGGCGATGCCCGCCGCGCTGGTCGGAGGTGTGATCGCCGCTCTCGCCCTCGGCGCCGCACGCCGCCGCCCCGGCCCCGGGGCACAGCAGCGGGCCAGGTCCGCCCGCACGCCCGAAGCCGTCCCCGCAGGCGCACCGCCCCACGCCGCCCGGCAGCCGACGCCCGTCCCCCAGGTGCCGCACACCCACGCACCCGGCGGGCTGCCGCTGCCTCCCTCTCACGCCGGGCCGCCCGTCGTCCCACCGGGACAGGCCGGGCCCCCCGGACCGGGCGGCGGCCCCCTAAGACGCTGACGGCCCTGCTCCCGGAGGCCGTTCGGGCGGCCGGCCTTGAGCGCCTTCAGCTCCCGGCCGCCCACCCCGGCACCCAGGTCCCCGCCGCCCCGGAACCCCCCGCCGCGCCCAGGTGCGACCGCAGCGTCGCCAGTCCCGGGTGCGGGTTGTCGCGGTGCCAGAGGAGGGAGTGGGGGTAGACCGGGGTCGGGTTCGTGATCGGGATGCGGCGGAGGTCGTGGGTCCTGGGCCAGATGAGGCGGGAGTGTTCGCCCATGAACGTGGCCAGGGACGGGGTGTCCGCGATGGTGTCGAGCAGGACGTCCGAGCCGAAGTTCGGGCCCGTCGCCTCGATGGTCAGGTCGAACTCCGCGACCAGGTCGTCGTAGTACGCGCCCCACTCCGTGCCGGGGGCGATGCCCGGCATCCAGATGCGGTGGCCGACCAGGTCGGTGAGGGTCACCGAGGGGGCGTCGGCCAGGGTGTGGGCGGGGCCGGTGAGGAGTTGGAGGGGTTCGTCCAGGACGCGCGCGGACGCGATGTCGTCGGGGAGGGGGCGGCCGGGGGCGGCCACCGCGCGGAAGGTCGCGTCGAGTTCGCCGGAGCGGAGCGCGGCCACGGCCGCGTCCATGCTGACCAGCATCAACACGTCGAGGGCGATCCCGGGGTGCGCGCGGTGGAAGGCGCGCATCAGGCTCGACTGCGCGGTGCGGGACGCGATCACGTCGACGCGGAGCGGGCGGCTGCCGGGACGTACGGACGCGCTCGCGCGCTCGGCCGCGCGCAGCAGTTCGCGCGCGTGGGGCAGGAACGCCCGGCCGTCGATGGTGAGCTCGGCGCCCCGCGGGGCGCGTGCGAACAGCCGGACGCCGAGGGCCGCCTCCAGCGCGGCGATGCGCTTGGAGACGGCCTGCTGGGTAACCGAGAGGTCCGCGGCGGCCTTCTGGAACCCGCCCGCTTCCGTGACGGCGACGAAGGTGCGTACTGCTTGGAGGTCCACGTCGCCCTACCTTAGGGAACGTCACGCGGCCGTCGTGAGCGTCTTCCTGGTGTCGGCGGCCCGCGCCCGTCCCGCCGCACGGCGGCCGTGGACGTTGTTGGCGATGACGGCCGCGAGGGTCAGCGCGACGCCGGCGAGTTCGGCGGTCGTCGGCCGGTGGCCGCGTACGGCTTCGATCGCGAAGGCCGTGATCGGGACGAGGTTGATGAACAGGACGCCGTTGGCCGGGCCGAGGGTGCGCGTCGCGTGGTTGAAGGCGAGGATCGCGACGGCGGTGGCGGGGACGGCCATGTAGAGGATCTGCCACCAGTCGGCCGCGTAGTCGGCGGCGGACGGGGTGGGGATCCAGCCCGCGAAGCCGGCGGTGAGGGTGACGAGCGCGATGGTGACGGTGCCCAGGACGCTGGTGAGGGCGGTGTAGCGCAGGACGGAGAAGGCCGGGAAGGCGGCGGCACCCGTGGTGTAGACGACCCAGCCGATCACTCCGGCCAGGATGAGGAGCCCGCCGGCACCGATGCCGCCGGTGAGGACGACGAGCGGATTGCCGTTGCCCAGGACCATGGCGACGCCGGTCAGGGCGAGCAGGACCAGGCCGAGCGTGATGCCGGTGGGGCGCTTCCCGGTGCGGGCCCACATCACGACGACGGTGATGGCGGGCATCGCGGCCATGATCAGCGAGGCGGTGGAGGCCGGGGTGGACTGCAGGCCGGCATAGGTGAGGAGGTTGAAGGCCGCGAAGCCGAGCGAGCCGAGCACCCAGAGCTTGAGGAGCTTGCCGTCGGTGCGCAGCGCCGCGCGGCCCTCGACGGCCAGCAGGGCGATCACGAAGATCGCGGAGCCGAGGGCGAAACGGGCCAGGGTGAGGTGGAAGGGATCCACATGGCCGAAGGCGGACTTGGCGACGGCGAACATGCCGCCGAAGGCGAGTGCGGTGACCAGGCCACCGGCGGCTGCGGCTGCGGTCTTCTTCTCGGCCATGGGGTCTCCTAGGATGCGGCAGCGCGGAATCGCCAGTTCGCGTGTTCGCTTGTTTGCGAACACGTCGGCTAACGTATACGCGTGACCGAGAGTCGGTCAACCGGTGTTCGCCAACACGCGAACACATGTGGTCCGAAATGGGAGAGCAGTGCCGTGAAACCGCTCCAGCACCCCCGCGCCGAAGACATGAACATCTATGCCGTGCTCCACGCGCTGGCCGAACCGGCCCGGATGCAGATCGTGCGAACCCTCGTCGAGGCCGGCGGGAAGCCGTGCGGGACCTTCGGCATCAACCTGAGCAAGTCGACCCTGTCCGCCCACTTCAAGGTGTTGCGCGAGGCCGGGATCATCCGCCAGGAGACCGCACCGGGGAACTCCCGCGTCAACACCCTGCGGCGCGAGGAGCTCGACGCCCGTTTCCCCGGCCTGCTCGCCGCCGTCATCGACGCGGTCGAGCTGACCGAGCCCGCGCTGACGCACAACTGATGGTTGTGAGCGAACGGCACCTTGGTTGTTTGACCTGCGGTTCTGCCAAGCGGTTAGCTCTCCCCGGTCTGTTTCGGGTTGTACGGGTGAGGCGGCGTGGGCAGAAGAGCGTTGGGGCGGCCGTTCGGCTGGCTGTGGGCCGCGTACGCGGTGAGCGCGTACGGGTCGGGGCTGGGGTTCGGGGCCCTGCCGCTGCTCGCCGTGCTGGTGCTGGACGCCGGGCCCGTCGAGGTGTCCGCGCTGTCGGCGGTCGGGCCCGCCGTGGGGGCGCTGATCGCGGTGCCGCTCGCGCCGTGGGTGGAGTTCCGGCGCAAGCGGCCCGTGATGATCGGGATGGACCTGGTCCGGTTCGCGGCCATGGCGTCGATCCCGGCCGCGTACGCCTTCGGGCTGCTCGGGTTCGTCCAGCTGCTGGTCGTGTCGGCCGTGGTCGCCGCGGCGAAGATCGCGTTCGGGGCGGCGAGCGGCGCGTATCTGAAGGCGCTCGTCCGCCAGGAGGACCTGCTCGTCGCCAACGCGCGGTTCGAGTCCACGAACTGGAGCTCCATCGCAGTCGGCCCGCCCCTCGGCGGCGCGGCGATCGGGGTCTTCGGGCCGGTCACCACCGTGGTGGCCGACGCGCTCAGCTATCTGCTCTCCGCACTCGCCATCACCGCGATCCGGGGCAAGGAGGTCGCGCCGGCCACGGCGGACCGGAGTCCGCTTCGGGCGGGTGCGCTGCTCGCCGGATGGCGGCACATCCTGGGGCACCCCGTGCTGCGGTCGCTCTACCTCAACCAGGTCCTCGTCGGCGGCCTGATCATGGCCACCGAACCGTTGCTGGCGGTGCTCCTGCTGCGCCGGCTCGGGTTCCCGCCCTGGCAGTACGGTCTCGCCTTCGCCGCTCCGTGTCTCGGCGGGCTCATCGGCTCGCGGCTGGCCCGCCGGGTCGTCGCCCGCTACGGCCGCGACCGGGTCTTCCGGACCGTCGGCACCCTGCGCGCGGTCTGGCTGATCGGGCTGGTGTTCGTACGGCCGGGTGTCGTCGGGCTCGTCACGGTGATGGCCGTCGAGCTGGCCATCATCGTCAACATGAGCTTGTACGGGCCGGTGCTCTCCACGTACCGGCTGGAACACACACCCAAGCACCTCGTCGCGCGCATGCTCACCGCCTGGTCGATCGGGCAGCAGGCCTCCATCGCCGTGCTCACCGCGCTCGCCGGGCTGCTCGCCGACGTCACCGGGCCGCGCACCGCCCTCGCGGTGGCCGGGGTGCTGATCCTGGGCACCCCGTTCCTGCTCCCCCGGCGCGGGCGGGCACCCCGGGCGGCCCTCGATCTCAACCGGACTTGATCCGAACCGCACTTGATCGCAACCGAACTTGAGGTTGCAGAATGCCGGGCATGGATACCGAAACACACACCCCCGCACACACCGCCGACCTCGAAGCCATCCGCGCGGTCGTCGCCACCGTCGAGCGCTCCCAGCAGCGCAAGGACCCCGACGAGTTCCTGGCCCTCTTCCGGCCCGACGCGGTCTGGACGACGGCCCACGGCAAGGTCCTCATCGGCATCGACGCGATCTCCGCGTTCACCCGGACCGTGCTCCCCGCCGCCGGCTGGGCCGGGCGGGTCACCTACGACGTGGCGCACGTCCTCTTCATCCGCCCGGACGTCGCGGCGGTCAAGGTCCGGCAGCGCTACCTGGCGCCGGAGGAGGAGAGCGAGGGCGCTCCGCTGTATGTGATGAGCCGGGGCGACGACGGACGGTGGCTGCTGACCGCCGGTCAGAACACGCAGGTCGTGGCGGGCTGACCGCACCGGCGCCGGTCAGCCCGCCGCCGTCTCCTTTTCGAGCAGCGTGAACGACTTCGGCGTGCCGCCCGGCTGCGGTTTGCCCTCCTTGCGGCCGACGACCCGGTAGCCGGCGCCGAGGTAGTACGCGGTCAGGGGCTCGTTGCCCGCCAGGCAGTCCAGGCGTACGAGCGTCCGGCCCGCCTCGGCCACGCGGTGCTCGGCGGCCCGCAGGAGCCGGCGCCCCGTGCCGGGCGGGACCGCGGTGCGGTCCACCATCAGCCGGTGCACGTAACCGGCCGTCGCCGGCTGCGGGCCCCAGGCGTCCTCGTCCTCCCACCACAGCTCCCAGGCGCCGACCACACGTCCGGCGGCCTCGGCGAGCCACACCTCCCCCGTCGCCATGGTCCGGCGGAAGTGGTCCTCGCCGAGTTCGCCGGGCCGCCACTGGCCGGTGACGCCCCGGGCGAGCATCCAACGGGCCGTGTCGTCGCGCAGCCGTACGACGGAGGCGAGGTCGGCTTCAGCGGCGGGGCGAAAGCGCAGTTCGGTCGGGCTCAGGTCCTTCACGCCACGATCTTCGCACGCGTGTACGCATGCGTCCGGGCGCGGGGAGACGGCGTCCTCCGCGCGCCCGGCGCACGTCAGGCCGCGTTCTCCCGCGGCCTCGGCGCGATGACGGAGAACGCCCCGCCCTGCGGGTCCGCCAGGACGGCCATGCGGCCGGCGACCATGTCGAAGGCGGGGGCCAGGACCGTCGCGCCGGCGCGGACGGCGGCCGCCTGGATGTCGTCCACGCTGTCCACCGCGAAGTACGGCTGCCAGTGCGGCGAGACGCCCGGCGGCACCTTGCTCATGTCCATCATGCCGCCCACCGCCCGCCCGTCGACCTGGAACTCGACGTACCCGTCGGCGCCCTCCATCTCGGAGGGGGTCGTCGTCACCGGCAGGGTGGCGGAGTAGAACGCGGACGCCGCGTCCGGGTCGGGGGTGGTCAGCTCGCTCCAGATCAGCGCGCCGTGCTCGTTGGCGATGCCCGCGCCGCCGAAGGTGCCGGGCTGCCACAGGCCGAAGACGGCGCCCGCCGGGTCGGCGACCACGGCCATGCGGCCGAGGTCCATGACGTCCATCGGAGGGACGACGACCGTGCCGCCGGCGTCGCTGACGGACGTGAGCGTCGCGTCGACGGCGTCCGTCGACAGATACGTCGTCCACTCCGCCGGCGGCATCGGGTCCGGCACCGTACCGTCCTGGTTCATGGCCTTCATGATCCCGGCGACGGGCTTGCCCTTGAGCGTGCAGACGGCGTAGCCGCCGTGTTCCGCCGGGCCCACCTCGCCCTCCCAGCCGAAGAGGTCGGAGTAGAAGTCGATGGCCGCCTGCTGGTCGGGGACCATCAGGTCGATCCAGCAGGGGGTGCCGGGCCGGTAGGGATCGTTCATTTCGGGCACGGGTGCCTCCGGGAGGCTGCTCGGGGGTGGACGGGCCCTCCTTACCCGGCCCCCGCGCGAGCGGAATCGACCCGTACGGGTGACAGCCCGTTCAGTACCAGGGCCGGGCGTCCGGCGTGGGCAGCGGACGCAGGGCCGGCCAGTGTTCCAGCAGGCGGGTGGCCAGGGCGGAGGCGAGGCGGCCGAGCGCGTGCAGGTGGTCGTGGTCACGGGTGAGGTCCGCGACGACGCCCAGGCGGTGGACGAGGCGTTCGCGGGCGGAGACGTACCCCCACTCGAAGTCCTCGGCGGGCACCCGGGCGAACTGGTCTGCCGTCCCCCGCCGCGCCCGTTCGACCAGCGCGTCGCCCTGGATGAGCCAGCCGGCGCACGCGTCGGCGAGGTCGCCCGGCACGTCCTCCCCGGTGAGGTCGCGCCAGGTGGTCCGGTAGACGGCCTCGACCTCCGTGAGCGGCGCGGCGGTGACCGACATGGCGCACCAGCAGGTGGGGAAGCCGATGCGGAAGTACGCGAACTCGACCAGGCCGTTGCCGAGCGCGGCCCGCTCGAAGTCCACGAAGCGGACGCCGTCCGGGGTGCGCAGGTCGTTGCCGGGGCAGGGGTCGCCGTGGAGCAGGGCGTGGTGCCCGGTGGGGTCGAGTCGTTCCAGGAGCCCGGCGAGTTCGTCCGGGACGGCGGCCGGTACCGGCACGCCGAGCGCGCGGGCGAGAGTGAGGAAGGACTCCGCGTCCGCGGCCGTGGGACCCGACCAGGCCGGGAGCGCGCCCGCGTCGGCGGGACCGGTCAGGGCGTGCAGCCGGGCGAGCGCGTCGGCGTACCCCGGCATCCAGTCGTCGGTGCGGCCGAGGTCGTCCACGTACTCGAGGAGCATGCCCCGTGAGGCCGGGTCCGTGGCGAGCAGCGCGGGCGCCACGGAGCCGCGCCCCGCGAGGCGCAGTCCGGCGACCTCCCGGGCGAAGCGCGCGTCGGCGTCGGCACCGGCGTCCCCCTCGTCGGTGATCTGCTTGACGATCAGGGGCCGCCCGTCCCCCGCCCGCACCCGCCACACCCGCGACCGGGGGCTGCTGTCCAGGGGCTCGGCCTGGGCGGGGATGCCGCCCAGGGCGGAGAGCAGGGGGGCGGTCAGCGGAAGGGAATTCGGCATGGGGAGGAGCGTATGCCCTGCTCAGGCATCCCGGGACCGCTTTTCGACGAGCGCCGCGACCCCGTCCAGCAGCCGTTCGAGGCCGAAGGAGAAGAGCGTGTCGAGTTCGAGGTCGAACCCCTCGTCACCGAAGAGCGTGGACAGGGTCGGGTAGGAGCCGATGACCTGGATCGTCTCCATCCGGGTCTCGTGGGTGGCCATCCACTCCTCGGGCGTCATCCCGGTCTCCTGCCACGCCCGCGACTCCTGCTCTACGGCCGCCGCGATGCCCTGCGCGTACCCCAGGAGGGCCAGGTGGACGTGGATCATCTGGGTCGGCGTCAGACCCAGGCCCTTCAGGGCGCTGAGGGTCCGCTCGGTGTAACGCATCGCGTGCGGCGAGGCCGTGGGGCGGGTGAGGGCGGACAGGGCGCGTGCCACCCACGGGTGGCGCAGGTACAGACTCCACAGCCATCGCGCCTCCCGCTCCAGTTGCGCCCGCCAGCCCGGGGGGCGGGGGCCGGGCGGTTCGCCTTCGAACACCGTCTCCGACATCAGGCGTACGAGTTCGCCCTTGCTCGGGACATGGCGGTAGAGCGCCATGGTGGACGCCCCGAAGTCGGTGGCGATCCGGCGCATGGAGAGCGCGGGCAGCCCTTCGACGTCGGCGAGGGCGATCGCGGCGCGCACGATGCGGTCGCGGGTGAGGCCCTGCGCCGGGGTCGTGGTCCGGGCGTGTCCGGCCTCGGCGACCACGGTGCCGACACCGGGCACCGCGCGCACCAGGCCCTCCTGGTTCAGGGCGGCGAGGGCCTTCGTCGCGGTTGCCATGGCGACCCCCCACTCCTGCGTGATGCGCCGGGTGGAGGGGACGCGGTCGCCGGGCGCGAGGTCGCCGGAGGCGATGCGGCGCCGGATGTCCCCGGCGATGCGGAGGTAGGGCGGTTCCTGGGGCATCGCCGTACTGTACTAGTGCACCGAAACGCCGAACAGGCCACTCGGCAAGGCCTGAGCACAGGTGCACTAGGCAGCCGCTTGCGGTGTACGCGACGGCGTCGCTTCTCTGCCCTGCATGGAGAACAACACACCCCGCGCCGGGCGCAAGGAGTGGACCGCCCTCGGCGTCCTGATGCTCCCCCTGGCCCTCGTTTCGATGGACGTCTCGGTCCTGTACTTCGCGATCCCCTACATCAGTCAGGACCTGGAGCCCAGCGCGACCCAGCAGTTGTGGGTCCTCGACATGTACGGTTTCGTGCTCGCCGGGCTGCTCGTCCCGATGGGCGCGCTCGGTGACCGCGTCGGCCGGCGCAAGCTGGTGCTCGCGGGAGCGGCCGCCTTCGCGGTGGCCTCGGCCGCCGCCGCGTACGCGCATACGGCCGAACTTCTCATCGCCGTACGGGCGTTGCTCGGTGTCGGCGGCGCCGCGCTGATGCCGTCGACCCTGGGCGTCATCCGCAACCTCTTCCACGACGAGCGGCAGCGCGGCCGGGCGGTGGGCCTGTGGACCGCTGTCATGACGACGGGCATCTCGCTCGGCCCCGTCGTCAGCGGCCTGCTGCTGGAGCACTTCTGGTGGGGCTCGGTCTTCCTGATCAACGTGCCCGCGATGGCGCTGCTGCTCGTCCTGGTGCCGTTCCTGGTGCCGGAGTCCCGGCCGACGAGGAGCGCGCGCTTCGACGTGCTGAGCGCGGCGCTGTCCCTCGGGGCCGTTCTCCTGGTCATCCACGGCGTCAAGGAGTGGGCCCGGCACGGCTACGAGCCGCTGCCCGTGCTCGCCGTCGTCGCGGGGCTGGTGCTCGGTGCCGTGTTCGTACGCCGGCAGAGGCGCGTCCCGCATCCGATGGTCGACCTCGGCCTGCTCGGCCGGCGGGCCTTCGGCGGGCCGGTGCTCGCGAATCTCCTCGCGATGTTCGCCACGGTCGGGATGGCCGTCTTCCTCACCCAGTACCTGCAGTCGGTCCTCGGCCTGAGCCCGTTCCGCGCCGCGCTGTGGAGTCTGGTGCCGGCCGCCGGGGTGGCGGTCGCGGCCCCGGCCGGGGCCGCGCTCGCGCAGCGGGTCGACCGGGCCTATGTGATGGGCGGCGGGTTCCTCGTCTCCGCGTGCGGGTTCCTGTGGCTCTCCCAGGTCCGGACGGACTCCGCGCTCTGGTTCACCCTCGCCGGGGCCTCCCTGTACGCGGGCGGCCTGGTGGCCGCGATGACGCTGGCCAACGAGCTCGCCCTGGGTGCGGCCCCGCCGGAGCGCGCCGGGTCGGCGGCGGCCGTGCTGGAATCGGGCCAGGAACTGGGCGGGGCGCTGGGCATGGCGATCCTGGGGTCGCTCGGGGCGGCGGTGTACACCGGTGACATGGCGGGCGCGCTGCCCTCCGGCGTACCGCGGGCCGACGCCGTACGCGAGACGCTGGGCGGTGCCATGGCCGTCGCGGCGCAGCTGCCGCACGCGTCCGCCGATGCCGTGCTGACGGCCGCACGCGACGCCTTCACGCACGGGATGAACGTCGCCGCCTTCGGCGCGGCCGGCGTCATGGCCGGGGCCGGTCTGCTGTCACTCGTCCGGCTGCGGGGTGCGGGCAGGACGGCGGTCACCGGGCAGACTGGGGGTCCCAGGACCGTGTCGAGGGCGGAGTCATGACGGACGAACCCGTGGCGGAGCTTCATCCCGACTACAGCAGTGCCGGTGCCACGGCGACCCCGTGGGCCGAGGTGGTGGCCGTCCTCGAACGGGCCGAGATGTTCTGGCTGTCGACGGTCCGGCCGGACGGGCGGCCGCATGTGACGCCGCTGCCGGCGGTGTGGCTCGACGGGGCGCTGCACTTCTCGACGGGGCTGGATGAGCAGAAGGGCCGCAACCTCACCCGGAATCCGAACTGCGTCCTGACGACGGGCAACAACGTGTACGGACGCGGGCTCGATGTGGTCGTCGAGGGGCCGGCGGTGCGGGTCGCCGAGCGCCCGGTCCTGGAGCGGCTCGCAGAGCTGTGGATGGCGAAGATCGGGTGGCCGTACGACGCGGTCGAGGGCGGTTTCCGGCACCGGCCGGAGGGGCCCCAGCCGGAGACCTCCGGGGCGCCGGGCGCGGTCGTCCCGGTGTTCGCCGTCCGGCCGACGAAGGTCCTCGCGTTCGGCAGGGGCGAGGCGTTCAGCCAGACCCGCTTCCGGCCCTGACGCGAGCTACGGCCGCTGGATCCAGGTGATCTCCGGGCGGCTTCCAGGCGGGGCCGGTCGACGCCAGGCGGGTCCGGCAAGCGGTGCGCCGCGAGGGCGGGCAGCACGCGTTCGAGCTCCGCGCCCGCCTCGGCGGGGCCGGTGGGGCGGCGGGCCGGGGTCTGCGTACCGACGAGATCACCCACCCGCGCCGGTTGTCACCAATGGGGCCCCGCCCTCGCGGAGCCCCCGTACTCTGTCCTTGACCTTCCTGTTGCATTCCCTTTGCGCAGAGGAGAGTTGACTTGGGCAAGCACCGCGCACCGGCAGCAGCTGAGGGGTCAGGCAATGGAGATCGCACAAACGCTCGCGCTCATCGCGGCCACCGTGACGACGGGGCTGGTCAGCGGGCTGTTCTACGGCTTCGCCATCTCCGTGATGCCGGCACTGCGCGGGGCGGGGGACCGTACGTTCATCGATGTGATGCAGCGGGTCAACGTGGCCATCCTGAACGGATGGTTCGTGCTCGGCTACATCGGGGCCCTCGTTTTCACGGGGCTCGCGGTCGGGCTCCAGTTCGGCGGCGGGGACCGGGACGCGATGGTGCCGACCGTCGCGGCGCTCGTCTGCTACATCGCGTCGATGGGGGTCACCAGCCGCCTGAACATCCCGTTGAACAACGCCCTGGAGGCCGCGGGGCCGGTGGACGGGATCGCGCGGCCCGAGGCGGTGCGGGCGGCGTTCGAAGGGGCCTGGGCGCGCGGGAACGTGCTGCGTACGCTGCTGTGCACCGCCGCCACCGGGCTGCTGTGCTGGGCCCTCGTCCTGAACGGCGGCAGCTGAACGCGCGGGAGGGCGGGTACGGGGCTCGCGCCCGTACCCGCCCTCCCCGGGGTCGCCGGCTCAGCGGCCGGCGGACAGCAGCGCCTCCGCGCGGCCGTGCAGCTTGGCGGCGTACGCCGCGCAGCCCAGGGCCGCCGTGTTGAGGAGCGTCCGGAAGATGTTGACGGTCTCCCAGGTTCCCTTGAACTTGTCGACCAGCGAGAAGTCGTGGACCTTCGCCGGGTTGCCGAGGTCGGCGAGCTGGTTGTTGAGCGGGATCTCGACGCCCATCGTGAGCATCAGGACGACGAGGTAGAGGACGGCCGCGAGGCCCGCCCACAGGGCGATCGTCCTGCGTCCCCGGCGGAACTCCAGGAACGCGGCGAGGCCCGCGGCGACGATGGCTCCCATGAAGATGAGCGCGAACAGGCCGTTGCCGTCGATCTCCGCGTTGAACTGCTGCATCGCGGTGACGTAGGTGCGGTCGTCGGTCTTCGCGAGGCCGGGCATGACCGAGACGTCGTAGGCGAAGAACAGACCGGCCATGAGCCCGAGCGTGATGACCGAGATCATGTGCAGCCAGCCCGCGGCCTTGTTCGGGCGGTCCTCCCGCGGCGGCACGGGAGCGGCGGGCTGACCCCACGGCTGCTGGTACGGCGCCTGCGCGCCGGTGGGGCCCTGCTGCGGATACTGATTGGGTGTCATCGGTACGTCCTCGCTCTTGTCCGGTTCGTAAGTAGGGTGCCGAGGCGCGCTGTTGACGAGGATAGAGGTGCTTTTGCTCCCGCCGCGGGCGCGGAGGCCGCCCTGGACAGGATCACGAGCGTTCCTCCAGCGAACGTCGAGCGGTACTCGAACGGGCATGCCCGGGTGCGACGGGTCAGCGGATGCGCATCTGCGCCATCATGCCCATCGCCGAGTGGTCGAGCAGGTGGCAGTGGTAGACGTAGGTGCCGCGGTAGGAGTCGAAGACGGCCTGGAGTCTGACGGTCTCGCCGGGCAGCAGGCACACGGTGTCCTTCAGCCCCGCCTCGGCCCCGGTCGGCGACTTTCCGTTGCGTTCCAGGACGCGGAACTGCACCAGGTGCATGTGGAAGTTGTGCGGCACGTCGGTGTTGCTGTTGGTGACGGTCCAGACCTCGCTGGCGCCGTACGGGATCTCGGTGTCGATGCGCGCCGGATCGTAGACGCGGCCGTTGATGGTGCCCTGCGGCTCGCCGCCGACGAGGGCGACGTTCAGGTCGAAGGAACGCCGCCCGGTCACCGGCGGCAGCGGCGGCAGTGTACGCAGTACGGACGGCACCCGGCTCGGGTCGGGGGCCGTGCGCACCACGTCGAAGCGCATGACCTTGCCCGTCCGGTCCGGGTCGCCGGGGCCGAGGGTGTTCTCCAGGACGAGCCGGGTGCCGACCGGGTAGCGGGAGAAGTCGATGACGATGTCCGCGCGCTCGGCCGGTGACAGGAGCAGCGAGTCCGTGGTGAAGGGGCGCGGCAGCAGGCCCCCGTCGGAGCCGATCTGCGTGAAGGACGAGCCGTCGGCCAGGCGGAGCGCGAAGAACCGCAGGTTGGACGAGTTCAGCAGCCGGAAGCGGTACTTGCGGGCGGCGACCCGGAGATACGGGTACGGCTTGCCGTTCGCGAGGATCGTGGAGCGGCCCGCCGCGTCGTCCAGGAGGTACAGCAGCTGGCCGTCGTCGTCGAAGTGGGCGTCGCGCAGCGCCACGGTGACGTCGTAGCGCCCGGCCGGCAGCGGCAGCGCCTCCTCCACGTCGTCGGTGAGCAGATAGCTGCCCGACAGACCCCGGTAGCAGTTCTCGGACTCCGAGTGGTGGGCGTGGTCGTGGTACCAGAGCGAGGCGTGCGGCTGCTGGTTGGGGTACGTGTAGGTGCGGCTCGTCCCGGAGGCGAAGGTGTTCATCGGGCCGCCGTCGTCGCCGGCGGGCACCGAGGCGCCGTGCAGGTGCACCGAGGTCTCCACGCCCAGCTGGTTGTGCTGGCGCATCACCACGGGGCGCCCGGAGCGGGCCCGGACGATGCCGCCCGGGAAGTGCCCGTCGTAGGTGAGGACGTCGGTGCTCAGGCCCGGCAGGATCGCGGCGCGGGTGCGGCGCATGGTGATGTCGTATACGTCGGCGCCGCCGCTCGTGGAGCCGGGGGTCAGCACCGGCAGCAGGGGCAGCGGTACCCGGAACGGCTGGACGGCGGGGCCCACGGGGACGGCCGTGCCGGCCGGGGCGGCTTCGCGCGGGGCGGCGCCCGCCGTCATCAGCGGGGTGAAAGCCGCGCCGGTGAACAGCCCGGCGCCGGTGACGCTCAGGGCGGTCATCAGAGTGCGTCTGGTCACCATCACGGAACTCCTGCTGCTGGATTCGGCGGACGCGCCGAGTGCAGCAAGGGCGGCTCGCACCCGTCTCGGGGGCTGCTAGGGCGGGCGCGGCGCCGCCCGTTGTGTCACGCGGCGTCCCGTTATGGCGCTTGAGAACGGGTCCAGAGCCGACCCAGAACCGCCAGGGAACCGCTTGCGGTCGGCTTGCGCTTCGCTCCGTATACCTGAGCCGTCCGCTGCCCCCCACCGGAAGGCCGACCGTGGATCTTCGTTACTGGCTGCCGCGTGCCGTAGACGTGGTCGAACACTGGGGAGAGCGCTTCGGCCCGCACCGGGAGCACCCGTCGCACCTGGTCGGGGACGAGGAGTTCGGTGCCGCGTTCGCCGCGTTCTCGAAGCGGCTGGACGACAACTATCCGTTCTTCCATCCGCGCTACGCGGGGCAGATGGTCAAGCCGCCCCATCCCGCGGCGGTCGTCGGTTACGTCACGGCGATGCTGTTCAACCCGAACAACCACGCCGCCGAGGGCGGTCCGGCCACCACCGAGATGGAGCGCGAGTGCGTGGACCTGCTCGCCGGGATGTTCGGCTTCCGTGGCACGCATCTGGGCCATCTGACGACGAGCGGCACCATGGCCAACCTGGAGGCGCTGTACGTGGCGCGCCAGACACACCCCGGACGCGGCATCGCGTACAGCGCGGAGTGCCATTACACGCACGCCCGCATGTGCGGGGTGCTCGGCGTCGAGGGCCACCGGGTGCCCGCCGACGGCCTGGGCCGCATCGACCTGGACGCGCTGGAGCGGCTGCTCGCGGGCGGCCGGGTCGGCACGGTGGTGGTGACCACGGGCACGACGGGGCTGGGGGCGGTCGACCCGGTGCACGAGGTGGTGCCACTGGCCAGGCGTTACGGCGTACGGGTGCACGTGGACGCCGCCTACGGCGGGTTCTACGCGCTCCTCGGGCGCTCGGACCGGCCCGAAGGCATCGATACACGCCCGTGGCGGGCGATCGCGGACTGCGACTCGGTCGTCGTGGACCCGCACAAGCACGGCCTTCAGCCCTACGGGTGCGGGGCGGTGCTGTTCAACGACGCCGCCGCCCGGAACCACTTCGCGCACGACTCGCCGTACACCTACTTCACCGACTCCGAACTGCACCTGGGCGAGATCAGCCTGGAGTGCTCGCGGGCCGGGGCGGCGGCCGCCGCGCTCTGGCTGACGCTGCACCTGCTGCCGCTGACCCGGGACGGCTTCGGCGAGATCCTGGCCGGCAGCCGCCGGGCGGCCGTGGCGTGGGCGGAGCGCATCGAGGCGTCCGAGGAGCTGGAGACGTACCAGGCACCGCAGCTGGACATCGTCAGCTACTTCCCCGCGACGCGGCCGCTGTCGCTCTCCGCCGTCGACGCCGCGTCCGGCCGGCTGCTCACGGACGGCATGCACGCGGAACGGGACCCCGTGTTCCTCAGCGTGCTGCGGACCGACGCGGCGGACTTCGCACGGCGCAGACCCGACGTGGTGGCCGACGCCCCCACGGCCCGGGTGATGCGCAGCGTCCTGATCAAACCGGAAGCCGAACTGCACCTGGACCAGCTGCACGCCCGGGTGGAGCAGCTGGCCTCGACCGGGCGCGCCCGACCGCCGCGCCCGGCACACCCATCGAACGGGAGGAGAACTTCGTGACCCACCTGTCCACGTTCCCGCCGCCGCCCTTGCCGGCAGCACACCGGCCGGCCCTGCGGCGCGCCCGACGGGCCGAAGCCGGCGCCCTCGCGGCGCTGCTGGCGGACGCGTTCCACGACGACCCGCTCACCCGCTGGATCACCCCGGACCCCGAGCGCAGGGCTCGGGTGCTGCCCGCCCTGTTCGGGGTGTTCCTCGACATGTCGTTCGCGTACGACGCGGTGACCTGCACCCCCGGCCTGGAGGCCGTGCTGCTGTGGACGCCGCCGGGCGCCCAGGCCGGACCGGAGGCGCGGGGCGAGGAGTTCGCCGGGCGCTTCGAGGACGTCCTCGGGGTCCGCGAGGCCGCCTCGCTGGCGCTGATCGCCGAGCTCCAGGCGTCCCGGCACCCGGCACGGCCGCACTACTACGCGGCGTTCGGCGCGGTGCGCGGCGGGGCGCGCGGCCGGGGGCTGCTCGGCGCCCTCGTCGCCGACGTGCTGCGGGAGGCCGACGCGGCGGGTTGCGGAGCCTATGCGGAGGCGAGCTCGCCCGGCGGCGAGGCGTCGGCGCGGGGGCAGGGCTTCGCACGGCTGGGCGAGGACATCGTGCTGCCGGACGGCGGGCCACGCCTCCGGCCGATGTGGCGGGAGCCGCGATGAGGGGCGACAGCCGGCTGCAGATCTACACGCCGGGTCAGGTGGACCGGGGCCTCGTGCCGGCCGGGCAGCTCGGGCCGCTCCGCGAGGTGCTGGAGTGGAGCCGGACCTTCCTGGTGTCGAGCCATCCCGAGCTGGGCCGCAGCGGCCCGGTGTGCCCGTACACCCAGCCCTCGCTGCGCGCCGGCCGGTTCCTGCTCGCCGTGCCCGCCGAGAGCACCCCGGACGCGCTGCCCGGGGCCGTGGAGGCGCTGCGCACCTGGTACGAACGGCTCGCGTCGGAGCTGGCGGAGGACGAGCGGGAACTCCTCACCGTGCTGATGGTGCTCCCGGAGCTGGACCACGCGGACCCGGCCGGCCTGGACCTGTTGCAGGCGGACGCCAAGGACGACTTCGTCGCCCAGGGGCTGATGATCGGCCAGTTCCATCCCCTGTGCGCCGAGCCGGGGCTGTGGAACGAGGACTTCGCGCCGCTGCGCTCACCGGTGCCGCTGCTCGCGGTGCGGCGACTGCTCGTGTTCGACCTGCCGTTCCTGGTCGGCGCGGACCGGCACATCGACCACTATCTGCGCCGGTTCGCCCCGGACATCCCGGCACGGGTGCGCGATCAGCTGGTCAACCGCGTCGTGTCCTGAGTCCGCGGGCATACGAAGGGGGCTCCGTGGCCACGGAGCCCCCTTCGTGCGGTGCGGTCACTCACGACGGATGGAAGGCCGGCTGTGCGGTGCGGCGCCGGCTGCTCTCCAGCGTACGCAGCCACTCACCGGGGTCGCCGCTGCGCAGCAGGGCGGTGCCGACGAGGAGGCCCTTGAAGCCGGCGTCGAGCAGCCGGGCCGCCGTCTGCGGGCTGTCGATGGCGCTGGCGCTCACCGGGCAGGGGGTGCCGCTCGCGCGCAGGGCGGGCAGCAGCTCGAAGCTGCGGGTCAGGTCTCCCCGGTCGCGTTCCCGGGTCTTGATGTCCTTGTTGTTGACGGCGATGACGCACTCGTCGGCGTGCGGCACGGCCTCGATCTCGGCCTCGGTGGTGGCCTCGACGAACGGGGTCAGGCCCGCGCCGAGCGCCGCGACGGTGAGACCGCGCAGCGCGGAGGCGGACAGCAGGCCGGCGGTGAGCAGGACGGCCGAGGCGCCGAGCTCCCGGGCTGTCTCCAGCTGGTCCTTGCGGGTGATGAAGTCCTTCTGGAGCAGGGGGAGTTCGGTCAGCCGGGCGACATCGCGGAGCAGTTCGCGGGTGCCGCCGAACCAGCGTCCCGTGACGACCGAGATGCAGGGCGCCCCGGCCTTCTCGTAGGCGGTGACGATCTCTGCGGGGGTGTGCCCGGAGATGAGGTCGAAGCCGAACGCGTCGCGCCGCTTGACCTCCATCACCAGGGGCTGCGGGGCCGACAGCAGGGACTCGATGAAGGGAAGGCTCATGGCTGCTCCGTAGGCCGTGTGGTCGGGGTGTCCGTGGCGGAAGGAGTGCGGGGGTCCGGGTGTCCCGGCCCGGTGTCCCAGGCGCGGGCCAGTCCGGCCACCTCGGGTGCGCCGAAGCGGCCGTCGCCGCCGCGGGCCGCGGTGTCGACGTCGATGCCGCGCAGCCGGGGGTGGCGCAGGACCCGTTCGTACGCGGACCGGTTGGTCCGGGTGAGTCCCCCGGCGAGCCAGAACGGCAGGGTGAACCGTTCGGCCAGCCGGAGGACGGTCTCCTCTTCCAGGCGCTGCCCCGTGGAGCCGACGCGGCCGTCGGCGGTGGTGGCGTCGATGAGGAAGAGGTCGGTGCCGGCCCGCTCGTACGCTCCGATCAGGGGGCGTTCCGGGCAGGTGCCGTCCGAGACGTGCAGCACCTTGACGATGACGGCGTCGGGCAGTGCCGTGCGCAGGGCGCGGACGGTGGCGGGCGGCTGGTAGGCGTGGAGCTGGACGGTGCGGATGCCGGTGCGGCGCATGACATCCGCGACCGCGTCCGGGTCACCGAGGAAGGTGACCAGGACGGGGTGGAGGGTGCCGGTGGCGCGGACGGCCGCCGCGAGGGCGGCCACCTCGTGCTCGGGCAGGTCCGCGGGGCCGCCGGGAACGCCGTGCCACAGCCCGACGAGTCCGGCTCCGGCACCGGCCAGCACCTCGATGTCTCGGGTGCTGGTGGCGCCGCAGACCTTGAGGGTGCGCGGTGGGGACAGGGTGGTCATCGGCCCAGGCCCAGCTTGGACGCGATGCGGTTGTACTGGATCTCGTTGCTGCCGGAGTAGATGGTGCCGCCCACGGCGTTGCGGACGTCGATCTCCAGCCCGTACTCGCTCATGTAGCCGTGCCCGCCGAAGATCTGGACGGCGGTCAGCGAGCCGGCGAGGTTGGCCTCGCTGGTGACCAGCTTGGCGATGGCCAGGTCCTCGGTGACGTCCTCGCCCTCCTCCAGCCGTTCGGCGGTGTCGTACAGCCACTTCCTGGCCGACTCCAGGCCGATCTTGGCGTCCACGATCTTGTTGGCGACGGACTGGTAGGAGCCGATCGTCTTTCCGAACGACCGGCGGGTGCGGGCGTACTCGACGCAGCGGTCGAACCGGTGCTGCATCTCCCCCACGTTCACGATGAACGAGAGCAGGATCTCCCGCTTCATCACGTAGTCGAGGACGATGAAGCCGCCACCCACCCGGCCGAGGACCCGGTCGCGCGGAATGCGGCAGTCGTCGAAGTACAGCTCGCTGAGCGGAGAGGTGCGCAGGCCCATCTTCTTGACCGGCTTGCCGACGGTCAGGCCCGGGGTGTCCCGGTCCACGAGGAACGCGGTCACGCCCAGGGCGCCGCCGTCGGGGTGGGTGCGCGCGTACACGACGAACACGTCGGCGACGGGGCCGTTGCTGACGAAGCACTTGCTTCCGTTCAGCACGAAGTCGTCGCCGTCGCGTTCCGCGCGCGTGGTCATCGCCATCGCGTCGCTGCCGGACTCCGACTCGGTGATCGCGTGGGCGCCGATCGCCTCGCCGGAGCTGATCCGGGGAAGGTACGTCTCCTTCTGCGCGGGTGTGCCGAAGCGCATGAGGGGGACGCCGGTGCTGGCGAGCGTGGTGGTGACGCAGAAGTTCAGACCCGCGTCACGGCAGTGCTCGCCGAGCCCTTCCAGGACGTACATGGTGGTGAGCAGGGACTGGCCGAGGCCGCCGTGCTCCTCGGCGAAGGGCAGGGCGAGGATGCCGGCCCGGCGCACCAGTTTCCACTTCTCCCAGGAGAACTCCGCTCGTTCGTCCTGGGCGATGTGGTCGGCGCTGAGTGCCTCGCCCCACCGGACCAGGCCGGCCCGGAGGTCGGCCTGGTCGGTGTTCCAGCGGATCACTGGGACCCCTTTCAGAGGTGCGGGTGCCGGGTGCGGATCAGTAGGCGGAGGAGGTGTGCGCGTCGAGGCTGTGCACCTCGTCGCCCTGGAGCGCCGGGGTGAAGACGCAGACGAGCCGCAGGTCCTCGTGCGGGGAGGCCACGAGGTAGTGCGCGTCGTGCTCGTTCAGGGAGTACAGCCGGCCCGGCGTGATGGGGTGCACGGTGCCGTCGAGCTCGACCACCTCGCCGGAGCCCTCGATGCAGTAGCAGGACTCCAGGTGGTTGCGGTACTCCAGGCGGGACTTGGTGCCGGCGCGCACCGTGGTGTCGGTGACCGAGTAGCCGACGCCGTCGGACTCGGTGAGGAAGCGACGGCTGAGCCCGTTGCCCCAGTCGACGCTCTTGACGGTCTCCAGGTCACGGATGATCATGGTCAACTCCTTGTTCGGATAGGGGTAGTGGCCGTGCTGGTCTCGTCCGGTCCGGGCTGGAGCGACCGGACGAAGTCGCGCAGTGCCGTGGTGGCGGAGCCCTCCTCTTCGAGGGCATGCTCCACGCGGGCCACGCCCGCTGAGCCGACGATCGCTGCGTCGGCCCCGCTCGCGGCGACCGCCGCGACGTGGCTGCGCGTACTGACCCCGAAGCCGACGGCGATCGGGGAGTTCGTGTGGGCCCGCAGCCCGGCGACGACCGGGGCGAGCGCGGCGTGCCCGGCGGGCGGCGCGGTGCCGCTGCGGCCGTAGTGCGCCACCAGGTAGACGTACGCGGAGGACTCGCGGGCGGCCCGGGCCCGGGTCTCCTCCGGGCTGGTCGGGTAGCAGGTGGTGACGACGGCGGTGCCGGCCGCCTCCGTCGCCTCGCGGCAGGCGTCACGCAGCCGGGGCGGCAGTCCGTGCACCAGGAGGCCGTCGGCGCCGGACGCGGTGATGTCCTTGACGGCCGCGCCGAGGTCCCGGTGCTTGAGGGAGTGGCTCCAGTCGGCGAGCAGCGCGATCCGCAGCCGCCGCAGCCCCGGCCGGACGCGGGCGACGAAGCCGAGGACGTCGTCCAGGCCGGTGCCCCGGTCCAGGGCGCGGCGGGCGGAGCGGCGTACGACCGGCCCGTCGGTGAAGGAGTCCGGGAAGGGCACCGCCAGTTCGAGGCAGTCGACGCCCTCCTCGTCGAGCATGTGCACGACGTCGGCGAGCTCGTCCAGGGGCGGGTCGCCCGCATTGAGGAACAGGGTGAGCCCGGGCCGGCCGGGTCCCCGCCCGGTGAAGAAGTCAGCCATGGCGGACCGCCCCCGCCGTCGCCGCGGTCCGCCGGGAGCGCAGCCGCTCGACCAGGGCCACGGCGGCCCCGCTGGTGACGGCGTCGTCCGTCGCGTCGAGCGCGTCGCGCCAAGTGGTGTGGTGGCCGGCCGCGAGGGCGAGCGCCGCGGCGTTGAGGCGGACGGTGTGGGTGGCCGCCGGGTGGGCGCGCCCGGCGAGCACGGCCAGGAAGTGGTCGGTGGCCGCATCCTTGGGCGCGGGGGCCAGCGCCTCGAAGCCGCCGTCGGCCGGGATCAGCGCGCCGGGCTCCAGGACCTGGTCCTCGCCCCGCGCGACGTGCACGGTGTTGCGGGCGAAGCCGAGGAGTTCGTCGGCGCCCCTGTCGTTGCTGGTGAGCCACACCGTACGGCCGGTGACCGTGGCGGCGAGGCGGCGCAGGTCGTCCAGGGGCATGGTGTGCGAGACGCCGGTGACCTGGGCGGTGACCGGCAGATCGGCGAGAAGGGGGCCGAGGGCGTTGAGGAACCGCCCGAACGGCTTCATGCTCACCGGCGCGATCAGCCGGGCGAGCCGGGCGAGCTCGACCGGGTAGACGAACGGCCCGGTGAAGGCGATCCCGTCCCGCTCCAGGTGCTCCTCGGTCTGCTCGTACGAGGACGTCAGGCGCACCCCGAGGCGTTCGAGGAGGTCGACGGAGCCGAGGCTGGAGGTGTAGGCCCGGGAGCCGGACTTGACGACACGCACCCCGGCGGCGGCCGCGACGAAGGCCGCCGCGGTGGAGACGTTGAAGGTGGCGGGCCCGCCCCCGGTGCCCACGACGTTGACGGTCGCGGGCCAGGCGGGCCCGGGGCGCGCGGGGCGCCGTTCCAGGAGTGTGCCGTGCAGGGCGGCAAGCGTCGCGGGGTCGGGGAGCCGGGTGGTCAGCGAGGCCAGCAGGGCGACGGCCTGCTCCTTGGGGAGCGTGCCGTCGCCGAGCCGGTCCCACAGAGACCGCCAGGTCTCGTGCTCGGCCACCGTGCGCCGCGCCAGCAGGCCGGTGAGCGCGTCGTGCATGGTTACCCGCTCACCCCCTGGCGCGCGTTTGCCACGAAGGTGTCGATGGCGGTGACGCTGCGGAAGTTGTTGGGGTCGAGGTCCGTGTCGTCCACGGCGAGCCCGAAGCGGTCCTCCACCCAGGCGATCAGCTTGAGCAGGCCGAGCGAGTCGATGGCTCCGCTCGACAGCAGGTCCTGGTCGTCGGCGAGTTCGTCCTGGCTGAGGTCCGGCAGGAACTCCTCGATCAGGAACTGCTTGATGGTGGCCGTGTTGCTCATGACGTCCTTCCTTCTACGGTGGTCAGCCGGCGGGAGTGGTCCGGCGCCGGGGACGGCGGCTGGGACGGTCCGCGCAGCCGGTCGAGCGCGGTGCGGTCGACCTTTCCGGTGGCGGTCTTGGGCAGCGGTTCGTCGGTGATCCGCAGGACGCCGGGGACGGCCGCCCTGGGCAGGGCGCGGGCGCAGTGTTCCTTCAGGAGCAGGCTGTTGAGGCCGCTGCCGGGTGCGCGCCGCACCCCGGCGACGAGCCGTTTGCCGGTGAGCGGGTCGGGCTGCGCTGCGACGCCGGCCTCCAGGACGGCGGGGTGGCTCAGCAGCACCTGCTCGATCTCGGCGGTGTTGACGGCGACGCCGCGCACCTTGACCTGGAAGTCGCTGCGCCCGGTCAGATACAGCAGCCCGTCGGCGTCGCGGCGTACGAGGTCGCCGGTGCGGAACCAGGTGCCGTCGTCGTGGCCGAGCGGGTGGCCGGTGAACCGGTCACGGCTGCGGGCCGGGTCGAGGTAGCCGGCGGTCTGGAAGGGCGTCCTGACGTGCAGCTCGCCCGCGCCGGGGCCGGTGACCTCGTGGCCGTCGGCGTCCAGGACGAGCACCGAGACCCCGGGGAGCGGGGTGCCGATGGGCAGCGGGCCGAAGACGGTGGCCGTGGTGTCGACGTCGTACGTGAAGCTGTCGTTGGTCTCGGTGCAGCCGTAGATGTTGGTGAGGCGGGCCGCGGGCAGCACCTCGCGCAGCTCCGCCAGGGTGCGTTCGGGCAGGACGTCGCCGGTGAAGGCGGCCCGGCGCACCGACGGCAGCAGCACCCCGGCCCGGCGGGCGGCGTCCAGCACGAGCCGGTAGAACATCGGCACGGCCTGGACGATCTCGACGTCGTGACGGAGCAGCAGGTCGAGCAGGTGGCGTCCGTCGACGGCCTTGTCCGGGTCCACGAGGACGACACGGCCGCCGTGCGCGAGGGTCGTCCACACGTCGAGGAAGCACAGGTCGAAGTTGAGCGGGGCGTAGTTGAGGACGGTGGTCCCGGGCGCGACGGCGAAGGCGGGCCCGGCCCAGGTGACGAACCGGTCCACGGCCCGCTCGTCCAGCGGGACCGTCTTGGGCAGCCCGGTGGAACCGGACGTGGTGAGCATGAAGGCGGTACGCGGAGGCACCGGGTAGGCCGCCGAGCGGGCCGGGACCGGCATACTCCGCGGTTCGCCGCCCGGGGCCAGCACGTGCCGGCAGCCGGCCTGGGCGAACAGCCGGCTCAGCAGCTGCTCGCCGAGGTGCGGGGAGGGCAGCAGGAACGGGCGGTGGGCGAGCAGGCAGCCGAGGACGAGCGCGATGGCCTCGGGCGACTTCTCGGCGAGGATGCCGACGGGTTCACCGGCCGGCAGCCCGAGCAGGGCCAGCCGCTCGCGTTCGCGGCCGGCGCTCTCGTACAGCTCGCGGTAGCTGGTCTCCTCGCCGTGCCAGACGAGGGCGGGCGCGTCGGGGCGCTCGCGGACCTGGGTGAGGAAGCCGGGGAGCAGTCCGGTGGTGGCGTCCGGGGCGGTCATGGCCGCCGTCCCGCCAGCCGGGCCCAGCCGCTCTTCACGGCGATGCCCGACGGGGTGCGGCAGGTGAAGCGGACGAGGGTGCGGTCGGCGTCCGGGGCGAGTTCGATGGCGAGCGGCACGTCCGGCACCACGGGTGCGGAGAACCGTCCGCTGACGGCGCGGACGCGGGTGACGTCGCCGTCCGCGTACCGGTCGGCGATCTCCTCGACGGCCAGGGCGAGCACGCTCATCCCGTGCGCGATGACGCTGGGGAAACCGGCGTCCCTGGCGGCCCGGTCGTCCAGGTGGATCGGGTTGAGGTCCCCGGAGGCGTGCGCGTAGCCGCGGATCCAGGCAGGGGTGAGCCGGTGCTCGGCGGCGGCCGGCTCCCCGGCGCCGCCGGACGGGGCGGGCGCGGCCGGTGACGGGATCTGGCCGAAGGGCTCGATGGCGGCGGCCCCCATCAGCAGGGCGCTGGTGAGGAGTTCGGCGCGCGGGGTGCCGTCGGCGCCGGTGAGGCGGGCCCGGACGGCCACCCGGGTGCCCCTCGGTTCGCGGCGGACGCCGGCCACGTCGAGGCCGACCGTGATCTGCTCGCCGGGCACCAGTGGCTGCTCGATCTGAATGTCCTGGCCGAGGTGGACGACGGAGACGGGCTCGGGCTCGGCCGCCGCCAGGTCGCGTACGGTCGCGTCGGCGAGGGTGTGCGCGAGGACGAAGGCGTGCACCGGGGAGGCGCCGGGTTCCTCGGCCGCGGGCAGGTCCGCGCGGACGGCGGCCCTGAAGGCGGCCACCTCGTCGGCGGTGAGGGTGCGGATCGCGGTGCGGGGCTGGGCGGTGGTCTGGGCGGTGGTCGTCATACCGGCGCCACCACCATGCTCGCGTTGTGGCCGCCGAAGCCGAAGGAGTTCGACAGCGCGGGTCCCAGGGCGACGGGCCGTGGACTGGTGTGCACCACGTCGATCTCCATTCCTGGCTCCAGGTGTTCGTGGTTGGCGGTGGGCGGCACCTCTCGGGCGCGCATGGCCTGGACGGCGGCGATGATCTCGACGGCGCCGGCCGCTCCGATGAGGTGGCCGATGACGCCCTTGGAGGCGGTGACGGGCGGGCCGTCGGAGCCGAAGACCTTGGTGAGGGCCGTGGCCTCGGCGCGGTCGTTGTGCGGGGTCGAGGTGCCGTGCGCGTTGATGTGCGTGATCTCGTCGGGGGCGAGCCCGGCGGCGGTGAGCGCGCCGGTCATCGCGGAGACCGCGCCGGCCCCGTCGGCCAGCGGCATCGACAGGTGGTACGCGTCCGAGGTGGCCGCGTACCCGGCGATCCGGGCGTAGGTGCGGGCGCCGCGGGCCAGCGCGTCGTCGAGGCGTTCCAGGACGACGAAGCCGGCCCCCTCGCCCATGACGAACCCGTCGCGGTCCCGGTCGAACGGGCGGGAGGCGTGCGCCGGGTCGTCGTTGCGCCCGGAGACCGCGTTCAGGTTGCCGAAGGCGGCGAGGGTGACCGGGGTCAGGGTGGACTCGCAGCCCCCCGCGATCGCCACGTCCGCCTGGTGGGACCGCAGGAGCGCGGTGGCGTGCCCGATGGCGTCGACACCGCTGGCGCAGGTGGTGGCGATGGTGGTCGCGGGGCCGGTCCAGCCGAGGCGCATGGCGATCTGGGCGGCCGCCGCGTTCGGCATGGTCAGCAGCGGCATCAGCGGGTTGACCCGGTGCGGGCCCGCCTCGCTGTAGTGCGCGGACTCACGGTCGCTGGTGGCCCGGCCGCCCACCGCGTTGCCGACGACGATGGCGGTGCGCCCGGGTTCGGGCACGGGGGCGCCGGCGTCGCGGTGGGCGGAGAGCGCTGCCGTGGTGCCGTACAGCGCGAAGGGGTCCATGCGCCGTGCGTCCTTGGCGGACACGAGGGCGTCGGGGCCCTGGGTGTCGAGTCCGCTGACCCGGCAGCCGATCCGGACCCGGTGGCGGGTCAGGTCCAGGTGGTCGAGCGGGGCTGCGGTGGAACGGCCGGCGCGGAGCGCGGCCCACAGGGCCTCGGGGGTGCACCCCGCCGGGGTGACCACACCGATCCCGGTGATCACCACCGGGGTGCGGTGGGAGGCTGCGGCTGTCATCTTCGGTCTCGTCTCCGTCCGGTGTCCCGGGGCCTGGACCGGCCGGTCAGGCCGGGATGATGCCGCACTCGCGGGCGGACTTGATGAACGCCTCGGCGGCGAAGTCGATGTCCTCGGGCGTGTGCCGCGCGGTCACCGCGATCCGCAGCCTGGCCAGGTCGTTGGGAACGGCCGGGGTGACCACGGGGATGCCGATGACGCCGTTGCGGCGGCAGGCGGTGGCCAAGTCGTATGCCTTCTCGTCGGAGCCGGCGATCAGCGGCAGCACCGCGGTCTCGCTGTCCTGCGTACGCAGCCCCTCGGCGTTGACCAGAGCACGCAGGCGGGCCGACTCGCGCTGGATGTGGGTGACCCGCTCCGGTTCGCGCTGCAGGATGCGCAGGCTCTCCAGGGCGGCCGCGGCCTGGGCCGGGGCGAGGGCGGCGGAGAACAGGAACGGCCGGGCGGCGTAGCGCAGGTGGCCGATCAGTTCGGCGGGGCCGGTGACCCAGCCGCCCATGGACGGGATGCCCTTGGACAGGGTGCCGAGCTTGATGTCGGCCTTCACCCGGTGGTCGAAGTGCTCCTCGATGCCGCGCCCGGTGGCGCCGATGGTGCCGAGTGCGTGCGCCTCGTCCACCATGAGCAGCGCGTTGTGCTCGTCGCACACCTTGCGCAGCTCGGGCAGCGGGGCGATGTCGCCGTCCATGGAGTAGACGCTGTCGACGATGACGAGCCGCACCCCGTCGGGCGACGCTGCGGCCAGGCGCCGGTCGAGGTGGTCGACGTCGTTGTGCCGGAACCGGGTGACGGTGGCGCCGGAGAGCCGGCAGCCGTCCACGATGGAGGCGTGGTCGTACTTGTCGATGAAGACGGTGTCGCCGGCACCGACGAGACCGCCGACGGTGCCCACGTTCGCCGCGTAGCCCGAGCTGAAGACCATGGATGCCTCGCGGTCCGCGAAGCTCGCGACCTCGGCCTCCAGCTCCTCGTGCAACGGGATGGTCCCGGCCAGGGCGCGTACGCCGTGGTTGCCGCTGCCGTAAAGGTCGACGGCGGCCTTGGCGGCGGCGACGACGCGTTCGTCGCCGCCCAGACCCAGATAGCTGTAGCCGGACATCATCAGCAGCCGTTGGCCGTCGAGATCGGCGTAGGCGCTGTCCCGCTCGACCGTGTAGGAGACGAAACTGTTGCGGCGCTCCGGCTCGGACTCCAGTGCCGCTACGCGCCTGTTCGTGGCGGCCAGCTTCGGCGCCAGCCGTTCCCAACCTCCGGTTGCGTTCACGTGGGTCTCCTCAGGCTGATTCAGTCGGCCGGCGAACGGCCTATTCATGACAGGATTTCTACGCCGCGCTCCGCAACGCGGCCGCAACAAGGGAGCCGGAGCCCTTCTCGAATTACGCTCGAAGCCGCTCGGGATTCACTAGAAATCCCCTGGTGAATGCATGGAGAAGGGCGGAAACATGGAGTCTCGATTCAGCGGAACTTGGGCTTCCACTCATTCCCCCCGGTATGTTCCCAGGCTCAATTGACACGGCCTGAACACCCCTGCGAAGGTCACGTCGACATCACGGGGAATGGCGAGAACTGAACGGCGCAAAGCGAAAGCAACGGCCGTGTTCCCCGCTCGGTTCCTGATCTGCCGCAGGGGGAGTGTCGACGTGTTGATCCGGCTCGTAGGACTTGTCAGCATCGAGCACGAGGCGGAACCGCCCCGGCACCTGTCGAGCGCGCAGGCCCAAATCGCCTTCGCCCGGCTCGTCCTGGAGCGTTCCGCCGGCACCAGCCGCGACCAGCTCGCGGACACGCTGTGGCCGCAGGGCCTGCCCGACACCTGGGCGTCCGCGCTGCGCAGTGTCGTCAGCCGGGTGCGGTCCTTCGTCACCAGCGCGCACCAGAAGCCCGGCGAGACGCCGCTGGTCGCCCAGAGCGGGCGCTACCTGCTGCATCTGCCGAGCGAGGCGCTGACCGATGTGGAGACCGCCGAGGCGTCGGTCTCCGAGGCCCGGCAGGCGTGCCGGGAGGGCGCGTACGCGGTGGCCCTGCAACTGGCCTCCGGCGCGGTCGCCAATCTGCGCGGCGCGTTCCTGCCCGCCCACGAGGGCGAGTGGGTGAACACCACCCGCGAGCGCATCGAGGCGGTACGCCTGAGCGCCCTGGAGCTGTCCAGCGCCTCGGCCGCCGCGCTCGGCAACAGCCACCACGCCCTGCGGTACGCCGACGAGGCGGTGCGCAGGGCGCCGTTCCGGGAGAGCGCGCACCGCTGCCGGATGACGGCGCACGCCGCCGCCGGCAACCGGGCCGACGCTCTGCGCGTCTACCAGCAGCTGCGCGAGCTCCTCTCGGACGAGCTGGGCATCGAGCCCGCCCCGTCCACCCAGACGCTCTATCTGGGCCTGCTCCGCGAGCCCGACCCGGCCCGCGAGGCGACCCGTGCCGTGGCCCCGTACCGCGGCCCGACGAGCGCCGACCCGCTCCTGATGAGCGCGTACGCGCCCCTGCTCCCGCCGGCCGCGTAGGCCCTGGCCGGGCAGGGAAAAGTCCGCGGAATGCTCCTGCGAACCGTATTTCGCAGGAGCATTCGCTCGAACTCATCGGCGACGGCTGGCAGGACTACAACAACCTGACCGGCCCGGGCGACCTGAGCGGTGACGGCAAGGGCGACCTGCT
>NZ_JBEYCQ010000026.1:0-113907 GCF_040632905.1 Streptomyces sp. NPDC016469 | reverse complement strand
TACCCGCCGCTCGCCCAGCCGTAGCCGTTCGGCGCGAGGTTGAGCCCGCCCTTGACGTGCATCCGGCGGAACGGCGCGGCCTGGGACACGGCCCAGCGGTCGGTGCCGCTGACCGGGTTCAGCGCCAGGTTCTCCGCCGAACGCCAGAAGTTCTGCGTGGCGTTGCCGTTGAACCAGCCCGCGTCCACGGTGACATCACCGTTGAACGTGGTGTCGTCGGGCTTGAGACCGAGACCGGCGATCGACGTGTAGAAGCCGATCTGCGCGTTGATGTTGTTGTACGTGCCCGGCTTGAAGAGCAGCGCGTAGCGGCCGTTGCCGAACTGCGCCGACTCCTGCTGCTTGAACACCTCGTCGACCTTGGCCTGGATGTCCGGTGTCGACGGGTCGAACACCATGACGTTGGGCCCGAGATCGCCACCGCCCTCGACGGCCTGCGCGTCCTGCCCGAAGGCGGTCTGCGCCGTGGGGACGGCCATGAGGAGCGAGACGGCGAACGCGGCGAACCCGAAGGCCCGGCCCCGGCGTCCGCGGCGGGAAGGTGCGGTGGTGGTGGGGGAGGTGGGTGTGGGGGATGTGGTGGGGGCTTCCGTGGGGGGAAGGTACATGGACGTACGTCTCCTGGGTCTTGGTACGGGTGACGCGACGAACGGTCCGGTGAAACGCCGAGAGAGCGCTCTCCGGTGGGTGCTGATGGTTCCGCCGTTACCCGGTACACGTCAAGAGGTGTGCGTCGGAAGCCTCGGCCGAACTGGGCCGTGCGCAACAAATGGTTTCTGTGGCAGGGCAATTGACCCGCTCTGTGGTCACTTCGGCGCGCTCTTGGGTTCAGGAACTGACGGTGACCGCCCGGGAGCGCGGGGTACCCGCCCCCGTCCCGGCGCAACCGCCCCGTAGGGTCGTACGGATGACCGAACTCGACGCGACCCGCGCCTATTACGACACCGTCGCCGAGGATTACGCCGCACGCGTCCCCGGCCTCTTCGCCGAGGACGTGCCGGGGCGTGCCCTGATCGGCGCGTTCGCGGAGGAGGTCCGCGCGGACGGCGGGCTCCCCGTCGCCGATCTCGGCTGTGGGCCTGGTCATGTGACGGCCCATCTGGCCGGCCTCGGGCTCGATGCCCACGGCGTGGACGTGTCGCCGCGCATGGTGGACGTCGCCCGGCGCCGCCACCCGGACCTGCGCTTCGAGACCGGGGCGATGGACGCGCTCGGGCTGCCGGACGGCGGCCTCGGCGGGATCGTCGCCTGGTGGTCCATTCTGCACACGCCGCCGGACCGACTCCCGGTCCTCTTCGCGGAGTTCCGCCGCGTCCTGGCGCCCGGCGGCCGCCTGCTGCTGGGGTTCCACGCAGGCAACGGGGAGCCCTACACCTCGGAGAAGCGCACCGGCGGATACGCGTACGCCATCCACCTGCTGTCACCCGACCGGGTCGCCGGACAACTGGAAGAGGCCGGATTCACCGTCACCGCCCGGCTGACCACCCCGGGCGCGAGGTGGCCCCAGGTCTGTCTGTCGGCCCGGGCGGCCGGTGCGTGAGGGATGACCTGGCCGGCACCTTGGTCAGGTGGGGTGCCGGCCAGGGGCTTGTGGGCGCGCGTCAGGCGCGCGTGATGCGGGCGATGGCCTCGACGGTCAGAGCGCGGTCGTGCGGTTCGGTTTCCAGCGCGCGATGGATGGAAAGGCCCTCGATCAGCGCGTCGAGCTGACGGGCCGTCGCCGGGTCGAAGTGCCACTCCAGGGCGACCCGGCTGCGACGCATCCACTCGCGGGTCAGCTCGCGGTAGGCGGGCTTGCGGGCGGCGAGGGTGTACAGCTCGTGCGTGAGGACCAGTTCGCGCTGATTGCCGCCGGACAGGTGATGGACCAGATCGGCGACCGCCTCGCGCGCCTCGTCCTGCGTGGAGGCGGCGCCCAGGCGCTCCTCGAAGACGGCGACGATACCGCTGGAGAAGCGGGTGAACGCCTCCCGCAGCAGCTCGTCCATGCCGGCGAAGTGGTACGTCATCGAGCCGAGGGGCACCCCGGCGCGTGCGGCGACCTTGCGGTGGGAGGTCCCGGCGACCCCCTCGGCCGCGATCAGGTCGAGCGCGGCGGTGATGATGCGCTCCCGCCGCTCGGGGTCGTTCTGTCCGGTCGCCACGCTCTGTCCCTCGTCGTTCCTAGATCGAACGGATCACCCGGGCCGGATTGCCCACGGCGACCACGTTGGCGGGGATGTCCTTGGTGACGACGGCGCCCGCGCCGATGACGCTGTTGTCCCCGATGGTCACCCCGGCCAGCACGATCGCCCCACCCCCGAGCCAGACATTGTCGCCGATCGTGATGGGCCGCGCCGCCTCCAGCTTGTCCCGGCGCGGCTCCGGCTCCACCGGGTGCGTGGGCGTCAGCAGTTGGACGTTCGGCCCGATCTGGCAGTCGCGGCCGATGGTGATCGGCGCGACGTCCAGCGCGGTGAGGTTGTAGTTGATGAACGTGTCCTCGCCGACCGTGATGTACGAGCCGTAGTCGACGTACAGCGGGGGCCGGATGTGCGCTCCCGTGCCGAGTCCGCCGAGGAGTTCGGCGATGAGGGGCTGCGCCGCGTCCGGGTCCTCGGCGTAGGCCGCGAGATAGCGGGCGGCCAGCCGCACGGCCCGCTTCTGGGCCTCGACGATCTGCGGGTCGTCCGCGATGTACAGGTCTCCGGCGAGCATCCGCTCGTGGTTCGTACGCGGATCGCCCGCGAAGTAGTCCGTCATGGGTACGAGCGTACACTCTAGGCGTACGATCGTACGCTTGTGGCGCCCGCCACTTCTCCCGACCGTTTGACGAGGCCCCGCTGTATGGATGCCGCCACACGCCGCTGGCGTGCCGCCCTGTTCCTCTTCATGCTCGCCGCCGGCACCGGCATGGCCTCCTGGGTCGCGCGCACCCCGGCTGTCCGGGACGGGCTCGACGTGTCCACCGGCGCGATGGGCCTGGTGCTGTTCGGGCTGTCCACCGGTTCGATGGCCGGTGTCATGGCGTCGGGGCCGCTGGTGCGGCGCCGAGGGGGCCGGAGGACGATCCTCGGCGGCGTCACCCTGATCGTCGCCGGGCTGCTGGTCGTCGCGGCCGGCACCGCCCTCTCGCTCGCCGCCGTGGTCTTCGCGGGACTGGCCCTGTTCGGCGGCGGGATGGGGATGAGCGAGGTGGCGTTCAACATCGAGGGCGCCGCCGTCGAAACCGTCATCGGCCGGCCCGTCCTCCCCGTGCTGCACGGCTGCTTCAGCCTGGGCACCGTCGTCGGGGCGCTCCTCGGCATGGCGCTGACGGCGGCCGCGTTCCCCGTCGGCTGGCATCTGACACTCGTCGCGGTCCTGATAGCCGCGGCCGGCACCCGGGCGGTCCTCGCCATCCCGCCCGGCACCGGCAAGGAGGACGCGCCGGCCGCCGGCTCCGGGCAGGGCGGCCTGCGGGGCCAGCTGCACGTGTGGCGCGACCGGCAGCTCGTCCTGATCGGCGTGATCGTGCTGGCGATGGCCTTCGCGGAGGGCGCGGCCAACGACTGGCTGCCGCTGCTCATGGTCGACGGGTACGACGTGAGCCCTACGGCGGGTTCGCTGACCTTCCTGGTCTTCGCCGCCTCGATGACCCTGGGCCGGCTGGCCGGCGGCCCCTTCCTGGAGCGGTTCGGCCGGGCACTCGTCGTCCGGGTCAGCGGCCTGACCGCCGCGCTGGGCCTGGTGGTGGTGATCGTCGCCCCCAGCCCCCTGATGGCGGGCGCCGCCACGGTGCTGTGGGGGCTGGGCGCCTCGCTCGGCTTCCCGGTCACGGTGTCCGCCGCGGGCGACCACCCGACGGACGCGGCCGCGCGGGTGGCCGCGGTCTCCACGGCGGGCTACGGCGCCTTCCTGGTCGGCCCGCCGGCCCTCGGCTTCCTCGCCGACCACATCGGCCTGCGGCTCACGATGACCGTGGTCCTGGCGCTGGTGGCCGTGGCGGCGCTGCTGGCCGGGGCGCTGGGCCCGGGCCGGGAGGGCGGCGAGCCGAGGGGGGAGGCGGCGCCGGACACGGCCTAACGACCCTCCGCCTCCTCGTCCCACAGCGCGGTGCTGTGCGCGGCGGTCAGCGCGGCGATCCGGGACAGCGCGTCCCCGGCCGGCAGGGGGGCGAGCCGGCGGCCGTCGCGCAGGCGGAGTGCGACGAGCCCGTCGGCCGCCTCCGCCGCCCCGATCACCACCTGGTACGGCACCAGCCTGGCCTCGCGGATCCGGGCGCCCAGGCTGCCGCGCTCGCGGCCGCTGATCTCCGCGCGCAGCCCCAGCTCCGCGCACCGCCCGGCCAGCGCCTCCGCGTCCGGGAGTTCGGCGTCGGACACCGGCAGGACCGCCAGCTGTTTCGGGGCGAGCCAGGCCGGGAAGGCGCCGCCGTGCTGCTCGATGAGGTGGGCCACGGCCCGCTCGACGCTGCCGATGATGCTGCGGTGCACCATGACCGGGCGGTGCTTCGCCCCGTCGGCCCCGGTGTAGTGGAGGTCGAAGCGCTCCGGCTGGTGGAAGTCGACCTGCACGGTGGACAGGGTGAACTCGCGGCCCGCCGCGTCCTCGACCTGGACGTCGATCTTCGGCCCGTAGAACGCGGCCTCGCCCTCCGCCGCCTCGTACGGCAGCCCCGATGCCTCCAGCACCTCGGTCAGCAGCCCGGTGGAGCGCCGCCACAGCTCGGGGGCGGCGACGTACTTGCCGCCCGGCCCCGGCAGCGAGAGCCGGAAGCGAGCCGCGCGGACGCCCAGTGCCTCGTACGCCCGGAGGATCATGCCGAGCGCGCCGCGCGCCTCGTCGGCGACCTGCTCCACGGTGCAGAAGATGTGCGCGTCGTTCAGCTGGATGGAGCGCACCCGGGTCAGCCCGCCGAGCACCCCGGACAGTTCCGCGCGGTACATCCCGCCCAGCTCCGCCATCCGCAGCGGCAGTTCCCGGTAGCTGTGCGCCCGGGAGCGGTAGATCACCGCGTGGTGCGGGCACAGGCTGGGCCGCAGCACCAGTTGCTGTCCCTCGCCCAGGTCCATCGGCGGGAACATGTCGTCGCTGTAGTGCGCCCAGTGCCCCGAGCGTTCGTACAGCTCCCGTTTGCCGAGCACCGGCGAGTACACGTGGCGGTAGCCCGCCTGCCGCTCGGCGCCCCGGATGTACTCCTCCAGGGTGTGCCGCAGCTCCGCCCCGTCGGGCAGCCAGTAGGGCAGTCCCGCCCCGATCAGCGGATCGGTGCCGAACAGCTCCAGCTCGCGGCCGAGTCTGCGGTGGTCGTGCATGGCGGTCTCCTCGCGTGGGAAGGGCGAGCGACCCCACGCGAAAGCCCCGGGGCACTCGCCCCGGGGCTTGTCGGCTGGTCAGCAGTCAGCGCGCCGGGACACTCTCCGGCGTCGTCGTGTTCATGGCGGCACGCTGCATGGTTCCGACGCTAACAGCGCCCCGCGCACATACGCATCCGGTTTTCCCACCCGTACGCGGGGGAAGACCGCCGCTCACTTCTTCTTCACCGAGTCCAGGTGCGCGAAGACCACGACGTTGTCCTCGTAGTCCTTGGCCTTCCGGTCGTAGTTGCCGCCGCAGGTGATCAGCCGCAGCTGTGCGTCCGGAGTGTCGGCGTACACCTTCTCGTCGGGGAAGTCCGCCTTCTTGAACGTCTCCACGCTGTCCACGGCGAACGAGGCCACCGTGCCGTCGGCGCGGGTGATGTCGACGGTCGCCCCGGGTTTCAGGAACTGCAGCTGGAGGAAGACGGCCGGACCGGTCGTGGTGTCCACATGGCCCGCCACGATCGACGCCCCCCGTTCGCCGGGCGTCGCACCGTCCTTGAACCAGCCGACCAGGTTCTTGTCGTTCGGCGGAGGCGCGTCGAGCCTCCCCGAAGGACCGATGGAGAGCGGGGTGAACGGCGCGTCCACCGCGATCGTCGGGATCCGCAGCCGCGTCGGCACCGAGCGCGGCAGCGAGGGCGACGTGCTCGGGGGGGTCTTGGCGGAGTCCGCGGCAGACGGGGACGCGGCGGCGGACGCGGCTGCCGGGGCCGGGGCGGGCGCCTTGTCGTCGGCCGGTGAACCGATGGAGTGGTAGATCAGGGTCATGCCGAGACCGGCGGTCGCGAGGGGCCAGAACAGGGCCCGTCCGAGCGAGCCGGTGCGGGACGCGGCCCCGGGGGAGGGGGTTTCGGTGGTCTGCGGGGCGGCCATGGAGCACGTGCCTTTCGTCCGTACGGGCGCGGTACGAGTGGGGAGGACCGGGGAAAACGCGGGCGCCGCGGCCGCCGCCCCCGGAGGGACGGCGACCGCGACGACAGGGGCCCGCGGGGCCGGTCAGGCCATCGCACCGCCGGACGCCTGACGGCGGCGGAGCCGGTACGCGGCGACGCCGGCGCCGCCGAGCAGCAGGAGCGAACCGGCCGCCAGACCGCTGCCGGTCATCGCCATCGCGCCGCCACCCGTGTGCATGCCGCCGTGCGGCTTCTCCTCCTCGTCCTTGCTGTACTTGCCGCCCTCCTCGTCACCGGGCTGCCACTCCTTGTTGACGGTCTGCGCGAGGGCGCCGCCACCGGTGTGGACGCCGCCGTGCGGCTTGTCCTCGTCGTCCTTGCTGTACTTGCCGCCCTCCTCGTCGCCGGGCTGCCACTCCTTGGCCAGGGTGTTGGCCAGCGCGCCGCCGCCGGTGTGGACGCCGCCGTGCGGCTTGTCCTCGTCGTCCTTGCTGTACTTGCCGCCCTCGTCGCCGGGCTGCCACTCCTTGGCGACCGTCTTGGCGAGCGCGCCGCCGCCGGTGTGGACGCCGCCGTGCGGCTTGTCCTCGTCGTCCTTGCTGTACTTGCCGCCCTCGTCGCCGGGCTGCCACTCCTTCGTGACGGTCTTCGACAGCGCGCCGCCGCCGGTGTGCATGCCGCCGTGCGGCTTGTCCTTCTTCCACTCGCCGTCGGAGGTGTCGTGCTCGCGGTCGGAGGCGGACGAGCCGCCGGGGTGCTGGTCGGCGGCGACGGTCATCGCGTAGGCCGAGGGAGCGGTGATGGTGAGGACCGCCGTGACGGCGGCCGAAGCGAACAGCGTGCGGGCAGAGCGCATCTGTACACATTTCCTTTCGTCGCCCCTGCGAGGAGTGACGGCGTGTCGGTTCCTGGTGACGCAGCGGCTACGTGATCCACCGTCAGTCCGAACCCGGGAGCGCGCCATCGGAGAGCGAGGCATTGGGGCTACGGCCTGGGCCCATCGAGTGGCGAAGAACGGATAATCACCCGTTGGACGGCATGCCGCGCCCCACGAGGTTTGAGCGCCGCGCCTGAGCTCCCGCTCCGTCAGTTCAGGAGCGCCCGCGCCGCCCGCGCACTGGCGCGCACCGCCTCCGCCACGGCCGGCTCCACGTCCTCCACGACCCGCGCGTACTCCTCCATCTCGGCCGCGCCGCGCAGGAACTCGCCCGCGCGCACCAGCAGCTGGGCGTGCTCGTAGCGCAGCCTGGCCGGGTGCGACGGCAGCAGCAGCGACAGCTCCGCGGCCCACAGCGCCACGGCCGTGTGCTCCGGGCGGGCCGCGGCCCAGGCCCGGATGTTGTTCAGGACCCGCAGCACGACCTCCAGCGGCCGCGCGGGCTCCAGCGACGACGGCTCCCACCGCTCCCCGGTCGCGCTCGTCACCAGCAGCTCCGCGTCCTGGTCCGTCAGCGGCCGCCCCCCGGCGAACGGGTCGGCGAGCACCCGCTCGCCCGGGTCGCCGAAGCCGACCACGAAATGACCCGGCAGAGCCACGCCGTACACCGGGGCGCCCGCCCGCCGGGCGACCTCGATCCACACCACCGACAGCAGGATCGGCAGCCCGCGCCGCCGCCGGAGCACCTCGTGCAGCAGGGACGACTCCAGCCGCTGGTAGTCCGCCGTCGAGCCCTCGAACCCGCACCGCTCACCGAGCAGTTCGGCCAGCGCCGACGCCCAGGCGTGGGCCCCGCGCAGCCCGTACGGGAGCAGCCCGGCGAGCCGGTCCAGCTCGATCTGGGCCTCGTCGATGCCGTGCGCGTCCAGCGCCGGATCCGCCTCCGCCGCCACCAGCAGGCACAGCAGCGCCAGATCGGGCCGCTCGGCCCTGACCTCCTCCGCGAACCGGCGGCGCAGCTCCTCGCGGTCGTTCCTCTCGGGCACCATCGGTCACACCGGCCGGAAGTGGTGGTAGCGGTGGTGCGTGGCGAAGCCCATTCCGTCGTAGAGCGCGCGGGCGCCCTCGTTGTCCGCCTCCACCTGGAGCCAGGCGGCGGACGCGCCCTCGTCCATCGCCTGCCGGGCCAGCGCGGTCATCACGGCGGTCGCCAGGCCCCGGCGGCGGTGCTCGGGAGCCACCTCGACGGCCATGAAGCCGGCCCACCGCCCGTCCACCACGCACCGCCCGATCGCGGCGGGCGCCTCGCCCTCCTCGCCGGGCACGGTCGCGAACCACACCGAGGGGCCGCCGTGCAGCACCGCCGTCACCTCGGGACCCGGCTGCCCGACGCGCTGGTAGCGGGCGAGCCACGCCGCACCGGCCGTACGGTCCAGCCGGACCCGGGACACCTCGGCGGGCAGGTCGCCGACCGGGGCGAGCGCCGCGATCCGCACCTCCGCCGTCACCTCGCGCCGCCAGCCGTGCTCCTCCAGCGCCGCGCACAGCTCCTCCTGAGCGCCCTCGGCACCGGTCGCGGTCTGTACGTACGCGGGCAACCCCCGTTCCGCGTACCACTCCCGGACACGCCCGAGCGCCGCGCCGAGCGGCACGCCCGGGTCGCCGAGCGGCAGCACGGAGTTGGCGCGGCGGGTGAATCCGGCGGAGGCGCGCAGCAGCCAGTCGCCCAGTGGTTCGCTCTCCACGGGCTGCCAGGCGCGTGCGGTCACCCGGGCGAGTTCGGCGAAGGAGGCGGCGGGGCCGCGCCGCCGGGCCGGGGCGGACGGCACCACCTTGCCCGCCACGAGGGAGGACTCCGCGATGCGCACCGACTCGCCGTTCCTGGGTGTGACGCACAGCATGCCGTCGTTCCACGATGTGAGAACGCCGACCGTGTCGGTGAATTTCGCCCCGTCGGAGCCGTCTCCGGTCATACGCCGGACTGATACCCGTTTGCCCACGTCAGCTGGTGCAATTCGGACCTCCAGCCGTCCGCCGATGGTGAATTCCACAGCTCTGTCCGCCCCTCCTGTTCGGATCGTGCCCGCGAACGGAGATACTAGGTGCGGGCATCGACGACGCCGCGCTCCCGCGCGAGAGCCAACGCCCTACCGAGGAGGAACGACAGCGTGACCTACGTCATCGCGCAGCCTTGTGTCGACGTCAAGGACAAGGCCTGCATCGAAGAGTGCCCCGTCGACTGCATCTACGAGGGCCAGCGGTCCTTGTACATCCACCCGGACGAGTGCGTCGACTGCGGAGCCTGCGAGCCGGTCTGCCCGGTGGAAGCGATCTTCTACGAGGACGACACCCCGGACGAGTGGAAGGACTACTACAAGGCGAACGTCGAGTTCTTCGACGACCTCGGTTCGCCGGGTGGTGCCTCCAAGCTTGGTCTGATCGAGCGCGACCACGCGTTCATCGCCGCGCTGCCGCCGCAGAACCAGTAACAGCGCCCCGGCACGTGCGCCGCCCCGGTCCCGTACGGCTCGCCGCCGTGCGGGACCGCGGTGTTTCCCGCGCCCGCCGGGCCGCCCGCGTGAACTCCGTACGAGAAAGCAGAGAGCCGTGTCCGCAGTCTCCTCCCGCCTCCCGGTCTTCCCCTGGGACAAGCTGGCGCCCTACAAGTCGACGGCAGAGGCCCACCCGGACGGGATCGTGGACCTGTCCGTCGGCACCCCCGTCGACCCGGTGCCCGAGCTGATCCGGCAGGCGCTCGTCGCGGCCGCGGACAGCCCCGGCTATCCGACGGTGTGGGGGACCGCCGCGCTGCGCGACGCGCTCACCGGCTGGGTGGAGCGGCGGCTCGGCGCGGTCTCGGTCGCCCATGAGAACGTGCTGCCCGTCGTCGGCTCCAAGGAGCTGGTGGCCTGGCTGCCGACCCAGCTCGGCCTGGGCCCCGGCGACAAGGTCGCCTACCCGCGCCTCGCCTACCCGACGTACGAGGTCGGCGCCCGGCTCTGCGGCGCCGAGCCGGTGGTCTACGACGACCCGACCGAGCTCGACCCGGCCGGCCTGAAGCTCCTCTGGCTGAACTCCCCGTCCAACCCGACCGGCCGCGTCCTCGCCAAGGACGAACTGGTCCGCATCGTCGCCTGGGCGCGCGAGCACGGTGTGCTGGTCTTCAGCGACGAGTGTTACCTGGAGCTGGGCTGGGAAGCGGAGCCGGTCTCCGTGCTCCACCCGGACGTATGCGGCGGTACGTACGAGGGGATCGTCGCCGTCCACTCCCTGTCGAAGAGGTCCAACCTCGCGGGCTACCGCGCCGCGTTCATCGCGGGCGACGCGGCGGTGCTGAGCGAGCTGCTGCTGATCCGCAAGCACGGCGGCATGATGACGCCCGCGCCCGTCCAGGCCGCGACTGTCGCCGCGCTCGGCGACGACACGCACGTGGCCGAGCAGCGCACCCGGTACGCGGAGCGGCGCGCCGCCCTGCGCACGGCCCTGGAGGCCCACGGCTTCCGCATCGAGCACAGCGAGGCGAGCCTCTACCTCTGGGCCACCCGCGACGAACCCTGCTGGGACACCGTGGCCCACCTGGCGGAGCTGGGCATCCTGGTCGCGCCCGGCGACTTCTACGGACCGGCCGGCGACCGCTTCGTCCGCGTCGCGTTCACGGCCACGGACGAGCGCGTCGCGGCGGCGGTCAAGCGCCTCGGCTGACCACCGGCGTACGTGAGGGCCCCCGGAAGCACGCGCTCCCGGGGGCCCTCACGCATGGGTGGGCGTCAGCCGAGCGGCAGGCCCTGGGTGAGCGCGTCGGTGGGCAGGCCGCCCTTGGCCGTCTTGGAGACGGTGCCGGTGGCCCCGCCCTTGGTGGCGCCGGAGACCTTCTTCGCTGCGGGGCCGGCCTTGCCGCCGACGTCGGTGAGCGTCTTGCCCGCCACCGGCAGCGCGGTGCCGACGAGCTTGCCGCCGGTCTCGCTCGCGGCGCCCGAGGCCGGCTTGGCGGCGCCTTCGACCGTCTTGCCGAGACCGGAACCCTCGACGCTGGTGAGACCGCCGAGGTCCGGGGCATGCGAGAGCTCCGCGGCACCCGCGGCACCGGCCGCACCGACCACGGGGGCCGCACCCGCCGCGATCAGCAGCGCGGTACGGGCGATCCGACGGGTCAGGGGGAGGGACATGATGCTCCTTCGACGGGAGGGGAATTCGGGCTGTCCGTGAGCCGGACGCCCTGACAACCGTCGTGGGGGCGGGTGAGGTTGCGGTGCGGTGACGTAAAGACTGAGCAATGCGTCGGATAATCCTCAGCGGAGGAACCCGGGCAAACGGTGCGTTGCGCGGAGGTCCGGTGAACCGTCACTGCCCTTGCGCGGCAAGGGTTACGGCAGCTGCGGAGGCGGTCGCCGCATGCGCCTCCCACGGGGCGCCCGGGGCGCATGACGGTACCCCCGTGCGGGCGAGGGCTCGCACGCGTGAGCGTGCACCCCAAGGTGTCATCAGCCCACGAGCCGCAGGCGGACCTCGTCCGCGTCCGAAGCCTCGCGCCGCGACGGTTCGCGTTCCGTGTGCCAGCCCGAGCCGGCCGCCCAGACCCGGCCCCCGTACGCGACCTCGTCGATGCCCAGCGCCTCGGACTGGGCCACCGCCCAGTGCGCCAGCTCCCAGCCGCGCTGCGGTACGCCGTCCCGGTCGGCGCGGCGGTCCGCTCGCACCGGCACCGTGAGCGCGCCGGAGGAGGAGGAGCCCGCCGCGCCGGTGCCGGCCGGCAGCACGCCCTTGCCGAAGGCGCTCACCAGGGCCGCCCGCACCTTCGTCGCGTCGCCCGTCCCGGCTGTGGTCCGCGGCGGCTCGCAGTCCAGTGCGGCCGGGGTGCGGCCGGTCAGCGCGGCGGCCAGCAGCGCCGCGTCCGGCTCGTGCTTCGCGTACGCCTGCGGGAAACCGCTGCGCTGGACGCGCTGCGCGGCCTCGGTCAGCGGCAGCCGCGAATAGCCCGGCACCTCGGCCAGGTGCTGGTAGAACTTCCCGGCCGCGTACACCGGGTCCATGACCTGCCGCGCGGTGCCCCAGCCCTGCGAGGGCCGCTGCTGGAACAGCCCGAGCGAGTCCTTGTCGCCGTGGCCGAGGTTGTGCAGCGCGGACTCCTGCAACGCCGTGGCCAGCGCGATGGTCACCGCGCGCTCCGGCATCCCGCGCCGGGTGCCGACGGCGGAGATCGTCGCGGCGTTCGCGGCCTGCTCGGGCGTCATCCGGTACGAACCGTCCGCCGACCGCACCGTGCACTGGTCGGACCCGCGCCCGCTCGAAACGTACTGAACCGTCAGATAACCGGCCACCGCCGCGAGCACACCGACGGCCGCCGCGATCCGCAGCCGACGGCTGCGGCCGGGGCGCCGGGGGGCAGCTGAATCGGTCCTGGTCACGGGGCCACCGTACGCGAGGCACTAGGCTCGTATCCATGGCCGAAAGCACGCTTGACCTCACCCTGGACGGGCCCGCCCTCACCGCCGCGCTGGTGGACTTCCCCTCGGTCAGCGGGGAGGAGAAGGACCTCGCCGACGCCATCGAGACGGCGCTGCGCGCACTGCCGCACCTGACCGTCGAGCGGTACGGGAACAACGTCGTGGCCAGGACGGATCTCGGCCGTTCCGAACGGGTCATCCTGGCCGGGCACATCGACACCGTGCCGATCGCCGACAACGTGCCCTCCCGGCTCGACGCGGACGGCCTCCTCTGGGGCTGCGGCACCTCCGACATGAAGTCCGGCGTCGCCGTCCAGCTGCGCATCGCCGCCACCGTGCCCGAGCCCAACCGCGACCTCACCTTCGTCTTCTACGACCAGGAGGAGGTCGCCGCCCACCTCAACGGCCTCGGCCGCATCGCCGACGCCCACCCGGACTGGCTGAAGGGCGACTTCGCCATCCTGCTGGAGGGCTCGAACGGCGAGGTCGAGGGCGGCTGCCAGGGCACCCTGCGGGTCTTCCTCCACCTGGAGGGCGAGCGGGCGCACTCCGCGCGCAGCTGGATGGGGTCCAACGCCATCCACGCCGCCGCCCCGGTCCTCGCCCGCCTCGCCGCGTACGAGCCCCGGCGGCCGGTGATCGACGGTCTGGAGTACCACGAGGGCCTGAACGCCGTACGGATCGAGGGCGGCGTCGCCAACAACGTCATCCCCGACGCCTGCACGGTCGTCGTCAACTACCGCTACGCCCCCGACCTCGGCCAGGAAGAGGCCCTGGCCCACGTCCGCGAGGTCTTCGCGGACTGCGGCGTCGCGGAGTTCACGGTGGACGACCACTCCGGCGCGGCGATGCCCGGCCTCTCGCACCCGGCGGCGAAGGCCTTCATGGACGCGGTCGGCGGCGTGGCCCGGCCCAAGTTCGGCTGGACGGACGTGGCCCGCTTCGGCCCCCTCGGCGTCCCCGCGGTCAACTACGGCCCCGGCGACCCGGTCCTCGCCCACAAGCGCGACGAACACGTCAAGGTCGAGCGCATCACCCACTGCGAGGACCGCCTGCGCTCCTGGCTCACCGCCCGACCCACGACCTGACCTCCCGGATTCCCCTGTCCGTAACCCGTGGCGATCTACGCTGGCGGGAGACGGAGGCGTCGCAGGGCGCCCCCGACGTCGGCGGAGGGAGCAGGTCATGGGCAACCGCGAGGATGCGCGCATTCCCGAGGGTGCGGAGATCCCCGAGGGCGCGGTACGGCCCGAGGAACAGCGCCTCGGCCCCGTACTGCGCCGCAGGGACCAGGTGCAGCCCGGCACGACCGATCAGCGGCTGCTCGACTCCGAGGACGACTCCGAGTGGGTGCACACCGACCCGTGGCGGGTGATGCGCATCCAGTCGGAGTTCGTCGAGGGCTTCGGCGCGCTCGCCGAACTGCCGAGCGCCATCAGCGTCTTCGGCTCGGCCCGGACGCCCGCGGGCGCGCCGGAGTACGAGGCGGGCGTACGGATCGGCCGGGCGCTGGTCGACGCGGGCTTCGCGGTCATCACCGGGGGCGGCCCGGGCGCGATGGAGGCGGCGAACCGGGGCGCGCGCGAGGCGAGCGGCATCTCGGTCGGCCTCGGCATCGAGCTGCCCTTCGAGTCCGGGCTGAACCCGCACGTCGACATCGGCGTCAACTTCCGCTACTTCTTCGTCCGCAAGACGATGTTCGTCAAGTACGCCCAGGGCTTCGTGGTCCTGCCCGGCGGCCTGGGCACCCTGGACGAGCTCTTCGAGGCCCTGACCCTGGTCCAGACGGGCAAGGTCACCCGCTTCCCGATCGTCCTCTTCGGCACGGCCTACTGGGGCGGCCTGGTGGACTGGCTCCGCGACACGGTGGTGGCCCAGGGCAAGGCGTCGGAGAAGGACCTCCTGCTGTTCCACGTCACGGACGACGTGGACGAGGCGGTGGCGCTGGTGACGAAGGAAGTGGGGCGCTGAGGATGGCGGGGGCGCGGCCCCGTACCCCCGCTCCTCCATCGCCGGAAGGGCTTGATTGTCGGCGCGCTGCATCTTCCAGCCCCGCCGGCGTTTGAGGCGCGGGGTCCGGGGCGGCGCCCCGGTTTCGGGAAAGGGTGGGCAGGGGAACAGGCCCGCCGCAGGCGCGCCGCCCCGCCCGTGCGCCCTACGCCAGCCCTCGCCGCGCCACCGCTGGGGACCGCCACCCCGCGATCGACGCCACCATGTCCAGAACGTCCCGTGTCTCGGCCACCTCGTGCACCCGGTACACCCGCGCCCCCAACCACGCGGACACCGCCGTCGTCGCCAGTGTCCCCAGCAACCGCTCCTTCACCGGCCGGTCCAGCGTCTCGCCCACGAAGTCCTTGTTGGAGAGCGAGACCAGCACCGGCCACCCCGTCTCCGCCATCTCGCCGAGCCGGCGCGTCGCCTCCAGCGAGTGCCGGGTGTTCTTCCCGAAGTCGTGGCCGGGGTCGATCATGATGCCGTCGGGCCGGACCCCCAGGGAGACGGCCCGCTCGGCCAGGCCCACGGTCACCCGCAGGATGTCGGCCACCACGTCCTCGTACCCCGCCCGGTGCGGCCGCGTCCGCGGCTCCGCCCCGCCGGCGTGGGTGCACACCAGCCCCGCCCCGTACCGCGCGGCGATCTCCGCGAGCTTCGGGTCCACCCCGCCCCACGCGTCGTTCAGCAGATCCGCCCCCGCCTCGCAGACCGCCTCGCCGACCTCGTGGCGCCAGGTGTCGACGCTGATGACCACGTCGGGGTGGCGTCGGCGCACCTCGGCGACGAACCCGACCGTGCGGCGGGCCTCCTCCTCGGCGGTGACCTCCTCGCCGGGGCCCGCCTTGACGCCGCCGATGTCGATGATCGCCGCGCCGTCGGCCACGGCCCGCTCGACCCGGGCGAGCGCCGGCTCGTCCTGGAAGGTGGCGCCCCGGTCGTAGAAGGAGTCCGGGGTGCGGTTCACGATCGCCATGATCACCTGCTCGTGCGCCCCGAATTCACGCCGCCCCAGCCGGAGCACACCGCTTGCCATCCGTGTCCCTTCCTGTGAATCCACCGGCGGAACAACCCCCGCCGGCCAACAGCCGACACTAACTGTCGGTACCGCATGGCACGATCGGACCCGGACGAATTCCGCTCCCGGGGAGATACGCGTGTTCTTGTTCTTGCTGCTGGCGATGGTGGTGGTGGTTGCCGCGGTCACCCTCGCGGTGGTCGGTGGAGGCAGGAGCGCCGTCCTCCAGGACGTGGCGCCCGAGCAGCTGACGGACCCGCTGCCGGCGTCGCGCCCGGTCGGCCGGGCGGACGTCGAGGCCCTGCGGCTCCCCGTCGGCCTCCGGGGCTACCGGATGGCGGACGTGGACGACGCCCTCGGCCGGCTCGGCGCCGAGCTCGCCGAGCGGGACGCGCGGATCGCGGAGCTGGAGTCGGCGCTCGCCGGCGCGCAGGCGACCAGGACGGGCGGCCCCGACCTCCTCAAGGGAGGGCAGGACCAGCCGCCCCGCCCCTGGCAGCCGCCCGAGACCGCCGGCCCCGGGGACGAGCGGCCGGCCCGCGACGAGGAGCCCGGCCGATGACCGGCGGAGCCGTGGCGGCGGCGGACGGCGGACTGCGCTGCCCCTGGGGCCTGTCCACCGAGGACTACCTCTGGTACCACGACACGGAGTGGGGCCGTCCGGTCCACGGTGACGACGCGCTGTTCGAGCGGCTGTGCCTGGAGGCGTTCCAGTCGGGTCTCTCCTGGCTGACGATCCTGCGCCGCCGCGAGGGCTTCCGCAGCGCCTTCGCGGGGTTCAGCATCCCGGCGGTGGCGGAGTTCACGGAGGCGGACCGGGAGCGGCTGCTGGCCGACGAGGGCATCATCCGCAACCGCGCGAAGATCGACGCGACCATGGCCAACGCCCGGGTGCTGGCCGGCTGGGGCGCCGGCGAGCTGGACGAGCTGATCTGGTCGTACGCCCCCGACCCGCTGAGCCGCCCGGCGCCGAAGACCCTCGGGGACGTACCTGCGGTCACCCCCGAGTCCACGGCCCTGGCCAAGGAGCTGAAGAAGCGGGGGCTCCGGTTCATCGGACCGACCACGGCCTACGCCCTGATGCAGGCGTGCGGCCTGGTGGACGACCACCTCGCCGACTGCGTCTCCCGCCCCGGCCCGGCGTGATTCCCGGGGCCTACCGCCCCAGATACTTCGGCTTCTCCTTCGCGAGGAACGCCCGCACAGCGATCCCGTGGTCCTCGGAGACCCCCGCCTTCGTCTGGAGCTCGTCCTCCTTCTCCAGGGCCTCGGCCAGAGTGTGACCGGCGCCGAAGGCGAGCGACTCCTTGAGCGCCGCGTAGGCGACGGTCGGGCCCTCGGCCAGGGCGCGCGCCACGGCGGCCGCCTCGGCGGCCAGCTCGGCGGCGGGCACCAGCCTGTTGACGATGCCCAGCTCGTGGGCGTCCTGCGCGGAGATGGAGCGCGGGAAGAGCAGCAGGTCGGCGGCGCGGCTCTGGCCGATGAGCCGGGGCAGCGTCCAGGAGACGCCCGAGTCGGCGGTGAGGGCGACCCCGGCGAACGAGGTGTTGAAGGAGGCGGTGTCGGCGGCCACCCGGTAGTCGCAGGCGAGCGCGAAGCCGAAACCCGCGCCGGCGGCGGCGCCGTTGATCCCGGCCACGACCGGCTTCGGCATCTCGGTGAGCGCCCGCACGATGGGGTTGTAGTGCTCCCGCACGGTGCTGAGCGCGTTGCCCTCGCCCGCCGCCTCGGTCTCGGCGAGCTTGGACAGGTGCTCCTTGAGGTCCTGCCCGACGCAGAAGGCGCGCTCCCCGGCCGCGGTGAGCAGCACCGCCCGTACCCCGGTGTCGGCTGCGGCGGACCGCAGGGCGTCACGGAGGGCGACCTTGGCGGCGGTGTCCATGGCGTTCATCGCGCCGGGGCGGTTGATCGTGATGGTCGCGAGCCCGTCGCTGATGTCGTACCGCACCACGTCGTCGTGATCGGCCATGAGAGGGGTCCCCTTTGTGTGTCGTTCACCTGCGTTTCCACGCAAGCATGGCCGACTTCGCCGGAGGAGGACATGTGACCTGCGTCAAACATTTCCGCGCCGCGGAGGGGCTCAAGGGGCCGGAGTATCCCAGTGAGGTCCCCGAATTGGGTGGTTTTGAGTGAGCGCGTTGCCCAAGAGATGCAGAGCGATGTTGGTCATCGGGGTCGGTGATGCGGGATAATGGCGTGGAAGCACTGTGTTCGATGCCGGTGAGGCAGCGCCTGTCATGGGGCCGCCGGTTGCGATGAGCTGGTTTCAGGAAGGGGAACGAGCATGGCGGCCATGAAGCCGCGGACGGGCGACGGCCCGCTCGAGGTGACAAAGGAGGGGCGGGGCATCGTCATGCGAGTTCCGCTCGAAGGCGGCGGTCGGCTTGTCGTGGAGCTGACGCCGGACGAGGCCGATGCCCTCGGCGACGCCCTCAAGCAGGTCGTCGGCTGAGCAGACGCTCATAACTTCACCGCTGCCCCGGCATGGTTCCCGTGCCGGGGCAGCGGTGCGTCCGGAGCCGGGCGCCGTTCACGGCGGGCCCGGTACGGCTACGGGGGCAGGTGCGCGTACGCCTCAGCCGCGCCGGACCGCGCAGAGCAGACCGTCGCCCACCGGCAGCAGCGTCGCCATCAGCTCCTGGCTCTCGCGGACCGCGCGCAGCAGCTCCCGTACGCGCAGCACCTCCGCGGGCTGGGCGGCCGAGTCGACCGTACGGCCGTCCGCGAAGACGCCCTCGAAGCAGACGAGCCCTCCAGGTCGCAGCAGGCGCAACGATTCAGCGAGACAGTCCAGGCTCTCCATCCGGTCGCCGTCGCAGAACACGAGGTCGTAGCCGCCGTCCGCGAGGCGGGGGAGCACATCGAGGGCGCGCCCGGGGATGAAGCGGGACCGGTTGGCCGCGAAGCCCGCCGCGCGGAACGCCTCCCGGGCGAACTGCTGGCGCTCGGGCTCCGGGTCGACCGTGGTCAGCACCCCGTCGGGCCGCATCCCGTGCAGCAGATAGATGCCGGACACGCCGGTGCCGGTACCGATTTCCGCCACGGCCTTGGCGTCCGTGGTGGCAGCGAGCAGGCGCAGGGCGGCCCCGGTGCCTGGCGACACCGAGCGGAGCCCTGCCTCGCGGGCCCGGTCCCGGGCCCAGCGCAGTGCTTCGTCCTCGGCGACAAAGGCGTCGGCGAACGCCCAGCTCGTCTGCCGGTTGGCGGTAATGACCCTCTCCTGTCCCCTTAGTTGGCGCAACGGTGACTGTATCCGCTGGACCCGGGAACCCGCAGATGGGACCGGGCGTTGTCCAAAGGTGGGGAGAAGCCCGGGAACGAGGCCCGCCGGTCGGGTCCGTGGCACGGGCGGGCTTCCGGGGACATCCCCGGCCCCAGCTGGGAAAAAGGCTTATCCGGAGCTAACGGGCGAGGTGGTTATGGTAGGGGCTCCACTGGACACCACCAGAGCCGATAGGGGAGGTGCGGCTGCGCCTGTGGATCGGGGAGGAGTGCTGCGGCGCTTTCTCAGGTCGGCGGGTGAGCCGAAATCCGTGACCGACATTGCTGACCGTTCTTCCAAAGACTCCGCACCGACCGCGACCTTCGCCTCCGATGCGGAATCCCAGGCGTGGACCCCGCCCACATGGGAAGAGATCGTCAGCACGCACAGCGGCCGCGTCTACCGCCTCGCCTACCGGCTGACGGGAAACCAGCACGACGCGGAGGACCTCACGCAGGAGGTCTTCGTCCGTGTCTTCCGTTCGCTGTCGACGTACACGCCCGGCACCTTCGAGGGCTGGCTGCACCGCATCACGACCAACCTCTTCCTGGACATGGTGCGCCGCAAGCAGCGCATCCGCTTCGACTCCCTCGGGGACGACGCCGCCGAGCGGCTGCCCAGCCGTGAGCCGTCGCCCCAGCAGGTCTTCAACGACACCCACTTCGACGCCGACGTCCAGCAGGCGCTGGACACCCTCGCGCCCGAGTTCCGGGCCGCCGTCGTCCTCTGCGACATCGAGGGCCTTTCGTACGAGGAGATCGCGGCGACCCTCGGCGTGAAGCTGGGCACCGTGCGCAGCCGTATCCACCGCGGGCGCTCCCACCTGCGCAAGGCGCTGCGGCACCGCTCGCCCGAGGCGCGCGCCGAGCAGCGCTCGCTCGCGGGCGCCGGTGTCCTCCTGGCCGGGGAGGGCGGCACGGCGTGAGTGGTACGGATCCGACCCCCGCGGAACAACACCTGGGGGACCGCCTCGCCGCGCTCGTCGACGGCGAGCTGAAGCACGATGCCCGCGACCGGGTGCTCGCCCATCTCGCCACCTGCGCCAAGTGCGCGGCCGAGGCGGCCGCCCAGCGCCGCCTGAAGAACGTGTTCGCGCAGGCCGCCCAGCCCTCGCCCTCCGAAGGCTTCCTGGCCCGCCTCCAAGGGCTTCCGGGCGGGCCTCCCGGGGGGGACGACGACCGGCGGGGAAGACCCGAGGGCGCCTCCGGGCGGTTCGGTGACGGACTCTTCCCGGGGACGCGCCCGCCGGGCGGCCGGGCGGACCTCACCACCGCCCCCGGCCCCCTGGACGGCTTCGGCTACCTCCCCGCGGCCCACGGCGGGGCCACGGCGCTGCCCTCGGCCGGTGCGGGCTTCCGCATCCACGAGGTGGGACGCGAGGGCGACCGCTCACCGTGGCGGGGCCGCCGGTTCGCCTTCGCCGCCGCCAGCGCCGTCTCGCTGGCCGCCATCGCGCTCGGCGGCGCCCTTCCGACGACCACCGGCGAGACCCCGACCCGTGCCTCCGGCCCGGGCAACAGCGTGACCCCGGCGGGCGCCGACGCCCGGACCGGCGGCGCCCTCCTGTCCGCCCGGCGCAACGGGCCGGGCCAGGGGATGCGCTCCATGTCCGGCCAGGCGGACCGCCCGGTCTCCCTCGCCGTGAACACCGTGTCGGCGGGGTTCGCCGTCCCGTCGCTGCTGGGCTCCGGCCGCCTCTCCGGCGATCCGTACGGGCTGGGCCTCCGCTCCGACACGTCCGGGACACGCCTCGGCGGGGCCGGTTCGCTGCTGGGCCGCACCCTGGGCGGCGGACTCGATCCGGCCCCGCCCGGCCTCACCGTGCAGCCCTCCCTGCCGCCCACCTCCGCCGCCGCGAAACCGGCTTCCGCCGACCACGGACTGCCCCTCTCGCCCCGTCGCTGATCCCGCACCCCGTACGGGCTGCGCAGCCCGGGCCCAAACCTGGTTGAATTCCGGCAGGATTTTCGGGAGGGACGCCCCTGCGGGGGCGTGCGGAGGGCCGGTTGCGGCAGTTGCGGGGAGAACATGGACGACGGGAAGCCGACCGGGCCCAGGGCGAAGTGGTGGAGCCGGCCCACACCGGGGAGCGCCGCACCCCCGGAGCCTTCCGTCGAGGACGCCGTGCCGGCTCCGGACAGCCCGGACCCGGCTGCGGGCGAGGCCCCGGAGACCGCCGTGTCGCCCATAACGGCTGAGCCCCCGGCGTGCCCCGCGCCCGACGACGCCCCCGACACCGCCCCCCGCGCCGGGCAGCCGCTGCACGAGCCCGACCCGTACGGCACCCCGCCCTACGGCGGTCCCGGCCCGTGGGCGCCCGCCCCTCCCGTGCAGCGTCCGACGCCCGCGCACGGCACCCCCGTACCCCCGCCGTACGCGGGGACGAACGGCGCGGGGATATCCGTCGCACCGGACCACACCACGACGACCCAGACCTTCCCGCCCCCGGCACCGCCCCAGCACCCGCAGGAAGCCGCGCACGCGCCGGCCGCCCACCCCCCGGCCCCGCAGTGGCAGAGCTACGACCCCTGGGGCGCGCCCCGGCAGCCCCTCGTCACCCAGCCAGGCCCCCCGCTCCCCGACGGCCGGCGGAAGAACCGGCGCGGTGCGATGCTGGTCGGCGCGCTGCTCCTCGCCCTGGTGGCGGGCGGCATCGGCGGCGGCATAGGCGCGTACATAGAACGCAACGGCGGCCTCACCAGCATCGAACTGCCCCAGGACGAGCGGGACGGCGGCGGCCGTGCTCCGGACAGTGTGGCCGGTATCGCGGCCAGCGCCCTGCCCAGTGTGGTCACCCTGCACGTCAGCGGCGCCACCGAGTCCGGCACCGGCACCGGATTCGTCCTCGACGACCGGGGCCACATCCTCACCAACAACCACGTGGTCGCCCCGGCCGGTTCGTCCGGTGAGATCACCGTCACCTTCAGCGGGGGCGAGACCGCGACCGCCGAGGTCGTCGGCAAGGACAGCGGCTACGACCTGGCCGTCGTGAAGGTCAGCGGCGTCTCCGGGCTGAAGCCGCTCCCGCTGGGCAACTCCGACAACGTCCGCGTCGGCGACCCGGTCGTGGCCATCGGCGCACCGTTCGACCTGTCCAACACCGTCACCTCCGGCATCATCAGCGCCAAGGACCGCCCGATCACCGCGGGCGGCGAGAAGGGCGACGGCAGCGACGTCAGCTACGTCAACGCCCTCCAGACCGACGCCCCGATCAACCCGGGCAACTCCGGCGGCCCGCTGGTCGACACCGACGCCCATGTCATCGGCATCAACAGCGCCATCCGCGCCGCCGACAGCGGGTCGGCCGGCGAGGGCGGGCAGGCCGGGTCCATCGGCCTCGGCTTCGCCATCCCGATCAACCAGGGCAAGCAGGTCGCCGAGGAGCTGATCAACACCGGCAAGGCCACCCACCCGGTGATCGGCGTGACGCTCGACATGAAGTACAACGGCGACGGGGCCAAGGTCGGCGGGAGCACCGAGGGCTCCTCGCCCGTCACGGCGGACGGCCCGGCGGACAAGGCCGGCATCGAGGCGGACGACGTCATCACCGAGGTGGACGGGGAGCGGGTGCACAGCGGCGAGGAACTCATCGTCAAGATCCGCTCCCACCGGCCGGGCGACCGGCTGGATCTGACCGTGACCCGCGGTGGTAAAGACCTGTCCATAACTTTGACGCTCGGCTCGGCAACCGGCACGTGACCGCCACGGGAAGCTACCGTCCGGACAGATTCGCCGGGTACCGTGTTGGATGTCCGGACCTCATCCGAGCTGGTCGCGGAGAATACGAGGAGCCGCAAGGTGTTCAATGACATAGGCGCACTCGAGCTGCTGGCGCTCGCGATTCTCGGCGTGCTCGTCTTCGGCCCGGACAAGCTGCCCAAAGTCATCCAGGACGTCTCCCGCTTCATCCGCAAGATCCGTGAGTTCTCGGAGAGCGCCAAGGAGGACATCCGCACGGAGCTGGGCCCGGAGTTCAAGGACTTCGAGTTCGAGGACCTCAACCCCAAGACGTTCGTCCGCAAGCAGCTCATGGACGGCAACGACGACCTGGGGCTGAAGGAGATCCGCGAGAGCTTCGACCTGCGCAAGGAGATCACCGAGGTCACCGACGCGGTGAACGGGCGCGGCACCGCGTCCGTCGAGGCGAAGACCGGCGTGTCGGGCGGTGCCGCGGTCACGGCCGCGAACGGCTCGAAGGGCGCTCCGGACCTGCTCAAGAAGGGCGAGCAGCCGCCGAAGGACACCCCGCCGCCGTTCGACGCGGACGCCACCTGAGGGCTGTCAATCCCGGGTCGTCCGGACGGTATGGCTATTCTCCATCTGTTCGGTTGTGAGGACGCCCGCGGGGGGCGGGCCGCTCCGGACCCTACGGATCGAGGAGGCGGCCGGGCTGATGGAGACGACGAGTCGGGTGGGCGCACAGGAGGCGCCGGACACGGTGGAGGCGGTCCCGGCGGCCCGGCTCATGGTGGTCGACGGCTACCTGAAGGCTCCGTTCCCCTGGTACGCGCTGGACGAGGCGTTCACCGGCCCGCGCCGGCTGATGCCGCTGGGCACCGCCGCCGACGGCGAGGTGCAGCACGGCTCCATCGGGCACGGCGACGAGCCGTTGGCCCGGGGCGGCGACTCGGGCGCCGACAAGCAGCGGTTCGCGGTCGTGGTGACCGTCGCCAGCAGCCCCGTACGGCGCAGTGGTGACGGCACCGGGGTCCTGGAGGCGACGACCGTGTCCTCCGCGGCCTGGCTGGCCGGCTCCGGGCTGCTGTCCTGCACCTGGCCCCCGCAGCTCGACCACACCCTGCGCGACGACTGGCTGGATCAGCAGACGGAGACCGCGTTCGAGCTCGCCGACGATCTGGAGGGCCCCGCCTGGTCGGCGCTGTCCCTGCCGGTCGACGGTGTCCCGGTCCCCTTCCACTACCGCGAGTCCGAGTTCGGCTGGGTGCTGGCCGGCTCCGCGCCCGGTGGGGTGCACATCGGCGCCTACGGGCGCGGGATGAGCGCGTACGGGCTGGGCTTCTCGGTGGTCAAGGACATCGAGGCGTACGCGTAACGCACGCGGCAACGGGAAGGCCGGGACCCTCGGGTCCCGGCCTTCCCCGTGTCCGTACGCGTGTCAGAACTTGTTGCGCGGGGTGATGCCCAGCGACATGCCGGACAGGCCGCGCTGACGGCCGCTCAGCTTGCCCGCGATGGTGCGCAGCGCCTTGCCGGCGGGGGAGTCGGGGTCGGAGAGCACGACGGGCTTGCCCTCGTCGCCGCCCTCGCGCAGCCGTACGTCGATCGGGATCGCGCCCAGCACCGGCACCTCGGCGCCGACCGTCTTCGTCAGCCCCTCGGCGACCTTGGCACCGCCGCCCGAGCCGAAGACGTCGACCATCTCGTCGCAGTGCGGGCACGGCATGCCGGACATGTTCTCGACCACGCCGACGATCTTCTGGTGGGTCTGCACGGCGATCGAACCGGCCCGCTCGGCCACCTCGGCGGCGGCCTGCTGCGGGGTCGTGACGACCAGGATCTCCGCGTTCGGCACGAGCTGCGCGACCGAGATCGCGATGTCCCCGGTGCCCGGCGGCAGGTCGAGCAGCAGGACGTCCAGGTCGCCCCAGAAGACGTCGGCCAGGAACTGCTGGAGCGCGCGGTGCAGCATCGGGCCGCGCCAGACCACCGGGGCGTTGCCCGGGGTGAACATGCCGATGGAGATGACCTTCACGCCGTGCGAGGACGGCGGCATGATCATGTTCTCGACCTGGGTCGGACGGCCGTCCACGCCGAGCATCCGGGGCACGCTGTGACCGTAGATGTCCGCGTCCACGACGCCGACCTTGAGCCCGTCCGCCGCCATCGCCGCGGCCAGGTTGACCGTCACCGAGGACTTGCCGACGCCGCCCTTGCCGGAGGCGACCGCGTACACCCGGGTCAGCGAGCCGGGCTTCGCGAACGGCACCTCGCGCTCCACCGTGCCGCCCCGCAGCGAGGCCGCGAGGTCCTTGCGCTGCTCGTCGCTCATCACGTCGAGGGTGACGTCGACCCGCGAGACGCCCTCGACAGCGGCCACCGCGTCGGTCACGTTCCGGGTGATCGTCTCGCGCATCGGACAGCCGGAGACGGTGAGGTACACCGTGACAGCGACCACACCGTCAGGATCGATGTCGACCGATTTCACCATGCCCAGCTCGGTGATCGGGCGGTGGATCTCGGGGTCGTTCACTGTCGCCAGTGCCTCAAGCACCGCGTCTTCCGTAGCCATACGGACGATGGTACGGCGCCTGTCGCTACGCGCGGGTAGCCCCGTCAGCGGTCTTCGTCACTCTCGGCGGAGTGCAGTGCGCGCCGGTCGTCCAGGTGCTTCACCAGATCCTCCAGCTCGGAGCGGATCCAGTCCCGGGTGGCGACCTCGCCGAGGCCCATCCGCAGCGCCGCGATCTCCCTGGTCAGGTACTCGGTGTCGGCGATGGAGCGCTCGTTCTGCTTGCGGTCCTGCTCGTGGGTGACCCGGTCCCGGTCGTCCTGCCGGTTCTGCGCGAGCAGGATCAGCGGAGCCGCGTACGACGCCTGGAGCGAGAGCATCAGGGTCAGGAAGATGAACGGGTACTGGTCGAACCGCAGGTGCGCGGGCGCGAAGATGTTCCACGCCACCCACACGATGATGATCAGCGTCATCCAGACGATGAACCGGCCGGTGCCCAGGAAACGCGCGATGCGCTCCGAGAACCGGCCGAACGCCTCGGGGTCGTACTCCGGAAGCAGCCGCCGGCGCGGCGCCTTCGGCTGGTCGAGCCGGGTCCTCGGCGTACGGGTCAGCGCGGTCGAGCCGTTCGACGCGCGGGCACGGTCGTCACCGGTCACGGAGCACCCCCTCGCGGCCGTGGAAGTCCGTCTCCCGCCAGTCGTCCGGCAGCAGGTGGTCCAGCACGTCGTCCACGGTCACCGCGCCCAGCAGTGAACCGCTCTCGTCCACCACCGGCACCGACACCAGGTTGTACGCCGCCAGGTAGCTGGTCACCACCGACAGCGGGGTGTCCGGCGACAGCGGCACCAGGTCGCTGTCCAGGAGCGCGCTGACCAGGGTGAACGGCGGGTCGCGCAGCAGCCGCTGGAAGTGCACCGTGCCCAGGTACTTGCCCGTCGGCGTCTCGTCCGGCGACCGGCACACGTACACCTGCGCGGCGAGCGCCGGTGACAGGTCCGACTGGCGCACCCGGGCGAGCGCGTCGGCGACCGTGGCGTCCGGGCGCAGGATGACCGGCTCCGTCGTCATCAGGCCGCCCGCGGTGCGCTCCTCGTACGACATCAGCCGCCGCACGTCCGCCGCGTCGCCCGGCCGCATCAGCGTCAGCAGCCGCTCCTTGTCCTCCTCGGGCAGTTCGGAGAGCAGGTCGGCCGCGTCGTCCGGGTCCATCGCCTCCAGGACGTCCGCCGCGCGTTCCTCCTGGAGCTTGCCGATGATCTCCACCTGGTCGTCCTCGGGCAGCTCCTCCAGGACGTCGGCGAGCCGGTCGTCGTCCAGCGCCGCCGCGACCTCCGCCCGGCGCTTCGGCGTCAGGTGGTGCAGCGCGTTGGCGACGTCGGCGGGGCGCAGCTTCTCGAAGGTGGCCACCAGGGACTCGGCGCCCTGCCCGTGCTCCTCCAGCGAGAAACCCTTCACCGCCGACCACTCGACGGTCAGCGTCTCGCCCTTGCGGCGCAGCGCCCCGCCCCGGCCCTTGCGGACGAAGTACTTGTCGATCTCCCAGTCCCGGCGGGCGGGCAGCTGCTGGATGGCCACGTCCAGGATGGTGACCTCCTCGTCCGTCTCCACCAGGCGCACCCGGCGGTCGAGGAACTCGCCGAGCACCAGGCGTTCGGTGGGCCGCTGTTCGAAGCGCCGCATGTTGACCACGCCCGTGGTGATCACCTGCCCCGACTCCACCCCCGTCACCCGGGTCATCGGCAGGAAGATCCGCCGCCGGCTCACCACCTCGACCACCATGCCGAGCAGCCGGGGTGGACGGCCGCCGACGCGGAGCATCGCGACCAGGTCGCGGACGCGCCCCACCTGGTCGCCGTTGGGGTCGAAGACCGGCACACCGGACAGGTGCGAGACGAACACCCTGGGCGTCACCGGTGTCATCCCCGCACCTCCTCGCTCGCCTCCGAACGGCCCCCGGCCGCCCGCTTCCGACAGTTTCCGCACTGTTATGGCGTGATCAGGCTAGCCCGTACGGTCACGGACCGCCCCGGCTGGCCGTCCGTACGGCTCCGGGTCCGATGGCGTAGGCCACCCGGGTACGCTGCCGTCTGCCACCCCCCACCATGGATACGAGAGGCAGTGCGCCTGTGACCTCTTCCGCCCCGGCCGTACGGATCCGCCGCCGGAACGCATCCCTCGCCGTCGCGCTCTGCGCGGGGCTGACCGCGGCGCTGACCGCGTGCGGGGGCGAGGACCCGGACGAGGGGACCAACGGCGCCGGCAAGCTCTCCGCGCCGGAGATCGAGAAGAAGGCGCAGGCCGCGGCGGACTCCGCCGACGCGGTGCGGCTCGCCGGGACGCTGGTCAGCAAGGGCGGCACGTACAGGATCGACATGCGGCTCAAGGACAAGGGCGGCGCGGGCTCCGTCACCTCCAGGAACAGCACGTTCACGTTGCTGCGGATCGGTGACGAGCTCTACCTCAAGGCCGACGCCGGCTTCTGGAGCCACGACGAGGAGGGCAAGGCGGACACCGGCAAGGGCGGCACGGCGGCGGCCGACAAGCTGGAGGACAAGTACGTCAAGGTCCCCGAGGACGACCCCACGTACAAGCAGCTGAGCGGCTTCACCGACAAGAAGCTGCTGCTCGACGGGATGCTCACGCTGCACGGCAAGCTCACCAAGGGCGACCGCGACAAGGTCGCCGGGGTGCGCACCGTACGGATCATGGGCGGCGAGGGCGCGGGCGGCGCGCTCGACGTGGCGCTGGAGGGCAAACCGTATCCGCTGCGCTTCGCCCGGGGCGGCGGCGGAGGCGTGATCACGCTCGCCGACTGGGGCAAGGACTTCACGCTGAAGGCCCCCGCGAAGGACGAGACCGTCGACTACGGCAAGCAGCTCCCGAAGACGTCGTCCTAGGGTCCGAAGCGGGCGCCCGACGCGCTACTTCCGCAGTGAGCGCTTCAGCAGGCGCGGCAGGCCCGCCGGGACCGGCAGCCGGGTCGTCGCCGTCGTGGGCAGCGGCGCGGCCGCCCCGGAGGTCTCGGGCAGCTCGGTACGGGCGTCGAGGGGCGTGAGCCGGACGACCCGGCACTCGCGGGCCCAGCGTTCCACCATCCGCTCCGCGTCCGGCGCGTTCAGCCGCTTGCCCTTCAGCTCGGCGACGGCGGCCTCCCACTCCTCGGACTGCGGGGCGAGCACGGTGACCGAGGCGGACCAGGCGACGACGCGGCCGCCCTTGTCCTTGCTGCGGACGGTGACCTCGGCGGTGGCGCCCTCGGTGAGCCCGGCCGGGAGCGGCTGCTCGCCGGGGCCGTCGCCGACGAGGTGGGCGGCGCCCTCGTGCCATACGTGCCACAGCGCCCGCGCCGCGCCGGTGCAGCGCACCCAGACGAGGCCCGACTTCTTCGTGGCCTCCTCGACGAGGGCCGTCCCGAGCAGCGTGTCAGCAGCAGTCATGGGGCAGAGCTTAATGGGGAGGCTCAGAGCCAGCCGTTGCGCTTGAGCATGCGGTGGATGGAGAAGCAGACCACTCCGATGAAGCCCATCACCATCGGATAGCCGTACGTCCAGCCCAGCTCCGGCATGTGCTTGAAGTTCATGCCGTAGACCCCGCAGATCATCGTCGGCACGGCGACGATCGCCGCCCAGGACGTGATCTTGCGCATGTCCTCGTTCTGCGCGACGGTCGCCTGCGCCAGGTTGGCCTGGAGGATGGAGTTCAGCAGCTCGTCGAAGCCGATGACCTCTTCCTGGACCCGCACCAGGTGGTCGGCGACGTCCCGGAAGTACTTCTGGATGTCGGGGTCGATCAGCCGCATGGGCCGTTCGCTCAGCAGCTGCATCGGGCGCAGCAGCGGGGAGACGGCCCGCTTGAACTCCAGCACCTCGCGCTTGAGCTGGTAGATCCGCCCGGCGTCCGAGCCGCGCGCGCTTCCCTTGTCCGGCGTGGAGAAGACCTCGATCTCCACCTCGTCGATGTCGTCCTGCACCGCGCCCGCCACCGCGATGTAGCCGTCGACCACGTGGTCGGCGATGGAGTGCAGCACGGCGGAGGGGCCCTTGGCCAGCAGCTCGGGGTCGTCCTCCAGGCGGTGGCGCAGGGCGCGCAGCGAGCCGTGGCCGCCGTGCCGCACGGTGATGACGAAGTCCCGGCCGGTGAAGCACATGACCTCGCCGGTCTCCACGACCTCGCTGGTCGCGGTCAGTTCGGCGTGCTCGACGTAGTGGATGGTCTTGAAGACGGTGAACAGCGTGTCGTCGTAGCGCTCCAGCTTCGGGCGCTGGTGGGCGTGGACCGCGTCCTCCACGGCCAGCGGGTGCAGACCGAACTCCCGGGCGATGCCGGCGAATTCCTCCTCGGTCGGCTCGTGCAGCCCGATCCAGGCGAAGCCGCCCTGCTCCCGGACCCGGAGCATCGCCTCGCGGGCGGTGCGGCAGGTGCCGTCCGCCTCGGCGAGCCGGCGGCCGTCGCGGTAGACCGCGCAGTCGACCACCGCGCTGGAGGTGGACGGGTCGCGGGTGGCGTCGTAGCTGTTGTGCAGGGGTGCGCTCTTGCGCAGGGAGGGGCGCACGACGGCGCGCAGGTCGCGGATCATCGACATGGCTGGCTCCTTCACGGAGGGCCGTCGTCGGGGGCGTGGAACAGCCCGGAATGGGGACGTGGACTCACATCCGCAAAGCGGGCGGCACCGCGGCGGCACGATGACGGCGTTCGCTACAGACAGGCAAAAAGATGTGCTCTTCCGTCATGCGACATGCCAGGGCCCCGACCGGGTGTCAGATCACACGGAGGGGCGTCCGGCGGAAGAGCGGTTGGTACTGCACGATCGACTCGGATCCACCGCAGCCCCACCTCCTCCTGCCGGTCCCCCGTGGGGGATGACGTAGCGCCGGGACTTGAGAGCGACGCTCAGCGTGCTGTCCCGGCCGACACCCCAGGCTAGCAGCCAGTACAGGGCCAATCCCTTACTTTGCCCGTTCCATACGCGACCTATGCTCGCGGCATGGCAGAAATTCTCGCTCTGGTCGAGGCGCGTCTGCGGACGGCCCTCGGTGAACCGGACGCACGTGCGGCAGTGACGTTTCTCGGGACGGACCGGATCGAGGTGCTCCGGTTCATCGACGGCGACATCGTGCGGTACGCCACGCTCGGCATGTCCGCCCAGCCGATGTCCGACCCGACGGCCGTCCTGGCCGACCCGCTGAAGGGCCCGCGCGCCGAACTGGTCCTGTCGGTACGGGGCGGCCTGGCCGACACCGACCAGGTGCTCCGCAAGCTCGCGGTGCTCGCCGCCTCGCCCCAGGTGGAGGGCCTGGTCGTGGCACCGGGCGCCTCGCTGGACGTCGGCGAACCGCTGTGGCCGGGCGCGCCGTTCACCTCGGTGCTGGTCGCGGAGAGCGGGGGACTGGTCGAGGATCTGGAGCTGGACGAGCCCTTGGAGCCGGTCCGCTTTCTGCCGCTGCTGCCGATGACGTCCAACGAGGCCGCCTGGAAGCGGGTCCGGGGTGCGCAGGAACTCCAGGAGAAATGGCTGTCGCAGGGGACCGACCTGCGCGATCCCCTGCGACACTCCGTGCTGCTGGACTGACGGCCTCAGTTGGCGAAGACGGTGACGCCGTCCTCCGTCGCGTGCTTCGGCTCCAGCTCCTCCGCCTCGTGGTTCAGCGCGGAGCGCCGTACCCAGACCACGATCGCACCGATCACCGAGGCGACGGCGGCGACCACGAACGGGATGTGGATGTTGCTCCACTCCTCGATCTTCGGGGCCAGGTAGGGCGCCGCGGCGGCGGCGAACCAGCGGACGAAGTTGTAGCCCGCGCTGGCCACCGGGCGCGGCGCGTCCGAGACGCCGAGCGCCAGCTCGGTGTACACGGTGTTGTTCATGCCGATCAGGGCGCCGGACACGATGGTGCAGACGATGGCCGTGGTGTGACTGCCGTAGCCGAGGACCACCAGATCGGCGGCGAGCAGCACCAGCGAGGCGCCGAGCACCTTGAGCGAGCCGAACCGCTGCTGGAGCCGGGGCGCGACGAGCACCGAGAACACCGCGAGCAGCAGGCCCCAGGCGAAGAAGACGGCACCGGACTTGTACGGCGTCATGTTCAGCACGAACGGGGTGAACGCCAGGATCGTGAAGAACGCGTAGTTGTAGAAGAACGCGGACGCCGCGACCGAGGCGAGCCCGCCGTGGCCGAGCGCCTTGACCGGGTCGAGCAGTGACGTCTTACGGGCCGGCTTGGGCTGCTCCTTCAGGAACGCCGTGATGCAGACGAAGCCGATCGCCATCAGCGCGGCCGTCCCGAAGAAGGGGTAGCGCCAGCTGGCGTCACCGAGCAGGGCGCCCAGCAACGGCCCGCACGCCATGCCGAGGCCGAGCGCCGACTCGTACAGCAGGATCGCCGCCGAGCTGCCGCCGGCCGCGGCACCGACGATCACCGCGAGCGCGGTCGAGACGAACAGCGCGTTGCCCAGGCCCCAGCCGGCCCGGAAGCCGACCAGCTCCCCGACGGACGAGGAGGTGCCGGAGAGCGCGGCGAAGACCACCACGAGTGCCAGCCCGGCCAGCAGGGTCTTGCGGCCGCCGATGCGGCTGGAGACGAAGCCGGTCACGAGCATCGCGACGGCGGTGATCAGGAAGTACGAGGTGAAGAGCAGGGACACCTGGCTCGGCGTCGCCTCCAGGCCCTTGGCGATGGACGGCAGGATCGGGTCCACCAGGCCGATGCCCATGAACGCGACGACGGAAGCGCCCGCCGTGGCCCAGACGGCCTTCGGCTGGCGCAGGATGCTGACCGGCTCCTGGTTGAACGGATCCTCTCCGGTTACTGCCTCTGACGGCATGGGCCTCTTCCTCTCACTGGCTCCACTGAATCGATGTGTTATGCACAGAATAAGTTAGAGAAGCTAATGAATGCAAGTTACATCTAAATTCTCCCGGTGGCGGCCCGGTGACCGCACGGTGCGCGGGGTAGAGGGGTCTGGGTGCGCGGCACGCAAGGGTGATCGTCCTTGACGCGGCGACGGCCGGAGAGGACCGTGGGAAGGTATGAGGGGCGAACCAAGTTGCCCGAAGTGCGGAGGCCGGGTCAGGGCGCCCGGACTCTTCGCCGACTCCTGGCAGTGCGATGTCCACGGCAGCGTGCACCCGCTCCAGCCGGTCGTCCCGCCCAGCGTCGAGGCGCTCGGCGTCGTGGTGCACCGGGCGCGGGTCCCCGTGTGGATGCCCTGGCCGCTCCCGGTCGGCTGGCTGTTCACGGGCGTCGCCTGCGCCGGTGACGACCGCACCGGCGGACGCGCCACCGCCGTCGCCTGCTCCGGCCCCGGACCGCTCGGCGGCATGGGCGAGCTGCTGCTCGTGGCCGAGGAACTGGGCGTCGGGCTCGGCGCGCGGTACGCGGGCATCGACGGACCGGACCCCGGGCCCCTGCTGCGCGTGGACGGCCCCCCGGACTCCAAGGTGCTCGCCGCCGGACGCCCCACCCCCCTCTGGCACGTCCCGCACGCCCCCGCCGACCGCGCGGTCTTCGCGGGCGAGGCGCGCGGACTGTGGCTCTGGGCCATCGTGTGGCCCGAGCAGTCCGGGCTGCTCATGTACGACGAGCTGGTGCTCACCGACCTGCGCGACGCCGGGGCAGAGGTCGACCTGGTGCCCTGCGGCGCCCTCACCCCCCGCCTGCTGACGGGCCCCTGACGCGGGCGGACCGAGCTCCCGCGCCGGTTATCCTGGGGTGTCCCCCCGACCGGCCGCGAGCACTGGAGTACGAGTCGTGCGCATCGATCTGCACACCCACTCCACCGCGTCGGACGGCACGGACACCCCCGCCCAGCTGGTGCGCAACGCCGCCGCCGCGGGCCTCGACGTCGTCGCCCTCACCGACCACGACACCGTGCGCGGGCACGCCGAGGCCGCCGCCGCCCTCCCCGAGGGGCTCACCCTCGTCACGGGTGCCGAACTGTCCTGCCGCATCGACGGTGTGGGTCTGCACATGCTGGCGTACCTCTTCGATCCCGACGAGCCCGAGTTCGCCCGCGAGCGCGAGCTGGTGCGCGACGACCGGGTGCCGCGTGCCCGGGCCATGGTCGGCAAGCTCCAGGAGCTGGGCGTCCCCGTCACCTGGGAGCAGGTCGCCCGCATCGCCGGTGACGGCTCCGTCGGCCGGCCGCACGTCGCCACCGCCCTGGTCGAGCTGGGCGTGGTCCCGACCGTGTCCGACGCCTTCACGCCGGACTGGCTCGGCGACGGAGGGCGCGCGTACGCGGACAAGCACGAGCTGGACCCCTTCGACGCGATCCGGCTCGTCAAGGCAGCGGGCGGCGTCACCGTCTTCGCCCACCCGGCCGCCGTCAAGCGCGGTCGTACGGTGCCCGAGGCGCGGATCGCCGAGCTGGCCGCCGCCGGCCTCGACGGCATCGAGGTCGACCACATGGACCACGACGAGCCGACCCGGGCCCGCCTGCGTGCGCTCGCCCGCGAGCTCGGGCTGCTGACGACCGGCTCCAGCGACTACCACGGCAGCCGCAAGACCGTGGAGCTCGGCACGTACACCACCGACCCCGAGATCTACGGCGAGATCACCCGGCGCGCCACGGGAGCCTTCCCGGTGCCGGGCGCGGGCGGATCCGCCACCGCGTAACAACGCCCGGGCCCCGCCCGCGTACGCCGCTCATCCCTTCACCGCGCCCCGCCCGCCGTCCGGCATGCCCGGCGGCCGCGAGGTGCGCCCCTTTCCCGCGGTCACCCGCCGCACACCCGCTCACTCCTCGCAAGGCTCACCCGTGTTCGACGTCGCTGTCTTCGGATCCCTTTTTCTCACCCTTTTTGTGATTATGGATCCGCCCGGAATCACCCCGATCTTCCTCGCCCTCACCGCCGGCCGCCCCGCCAAGGTGCAGCGCCGGATGGCGCTCCAGGCCGTCGCCGTGGCCTTCGGCGTCATCGCCGTGTTCGGCGTACTCGGCCAGCAGATCCTGGACTACCTGCACGTCTCCGTGCCGGCGCTGATGATCGCCGGCGGTCTGCTCCTGCTGCTCATCGCGCTCGACCTGCTCACCGGCAAGACCGACGAGCCGACGCAGACCAAGGACGTCAACGTCGCCCTCGTACCGCTCGGCATGCCGCTGCTCGCCGGTCCCGGCGCGATCGTCTCGGTGATCCTCGCCGTGCAGCACGCCGACAGCGTGGCGAGTCAGGTCTCCGTCTGGACGGCGATCCTCGCCATGCACGTCGTGCTCTGGCTGACCATGCGCTACTCGCTGCTGATCATCCGCGTCATCAAGGACGGCGGCGTCGTGCTCGTCACCAGGCTGGCCGGCATGATGCTGTCCGCCATCGCCGTGCAGCAGATCATCAACGGCGTCACCCAGGTCATCCAGGGCACCTGACCCGTATCCGGACGCAACAGCGCCCCCGCACGATCGTTCCGTGCGGGGGCGCTTCGTCTTCGTTACGACGGCAACTCACATCGGCAAGGTGTTACGAAGCCGGACTTTCGGCCGGTCGGATATAGATGCGCTGGCCCGTAGCGGCGGCCTGCTGCACGATCCGCTTGACGGAGGCGGCGTCCACGACGGTGCTGTCCACGGCGGTACCGTCGACGTCGTCGAGTCGCATGATCTCGAAGCGCATAGGGCTTCCCTTCGTCTGATCCTCCTGCTGGAGAACTACTGGGAGGACGGTGTCCCGTCCGCAAGGATGAGGAGCGCCAGGCATGTCTGTCGAGCGCCCCACACCGGGTACAACGGCTTGCCCCCTGCAATCATTCCCTACGCTAAGGAAATTTTTCGGATGTCTAAATACCCGTTGGTAATCGGGCGTACGGGCGCGACGGGACGCGCATGAACGACGCGGAGATCGGCGAGCGGCTGGACCGCACCAACGCACTGCTCGAACGCGTGCTCGCCGAGGTCTCGAAGACCCCGTCGACCCACGCGATCTTCGTGGACGCGGGCTACGTCTACGCCGCCGCCGGGCTGCTCGTCACCGGCACCGAGGACCGGCGCTCCTTCGACCTCGATGCCGAAGGGCTGATCGAGGCGTTCATCGACAAGGCCCGCACCATCTTCGCGGACAGCCGGCTGCTGCGCGTGTACTGGTACGACGGGGCCAGGCGCCGCATCCACACCACCGAGCAGCAGACCATCGCCGAACTCCCCGACGTCAAGGTCAGACTCGGCAACCTCAACGCCAACAACCAGCAGAAGGGCGTCGACTCCCTCATCCGCACCGACCTGGAGTCGCTCGCCCGCCACCGGGCCATCAGCGACGCCGCGCTCGTCGGCGGCGACGAGGACCTGGTCTCGGCCGTCGAGGCCGCGCAGGGCTACGGCGCCCGCGTCCACCTCTGGGGCATCGAGGCGGGCGAGGGGCGCAACCAGGCGGAGCCGCTGCTCTGGGAGGTGGACAGCCAGCGCACCTTCGACCTGGACTTCTGCCGCCCCTACGTGACCAGACGCCCCGTCACCACGTACGAGGAGGACGCCCCCGCACCCTCCCGCGACGACGTCCACTTCGTCGGCGCGCAGATCGCGGCGGCCTGGCTCGCCGCGCGCGGCCGTGAATCGCTGGCCGACCTGCTGCCCGGCCACCCCTTCCTGCCGGGCTCGGTCGACCAGGACCTGCTGCACGAGGCCGAACGCCTCCTCCAGCGCTCCCTGCGCGGCCACCCCCCGCTGCGCCGGGCGCTGCGCGACGGCTTCTGGCAGCACCTCCAGTCCCAGTACTGAGACCCGCCGGCAGGGGGACGCGCTACAGGCCGTCCCAGAAGGAGGCGAGCGCCGCGGCGGTCGCCTCCGGCCGGCCCGTGTTGGGGGAGTGCTCCGCGCCCTCGATCCGGGTCCGGCGCGCCCCCAGGCGTACCGCCATCTCGTCCAGCACCGGCACCGGCCAGACGTCGTCCACCTCGCCGGAGACGACATGGACCGGCAGCCCGGTCGCGGCGAGCTCGGCCACCCGGTCGGGCTCGGTGGCCAGCTGGCGGCCCGTCGCGATCAGCTGGGCCGGACGGTGGAGCAGCCAGCGCCGTCGCAGGTCCTCGCCGCCCGTCTCCGCCTCGGCCGGCGGGTCGAAGGCGCGCATCGCGGCCCAGACGTCGCTCATGGCCATGGTGGCCAGCGCGTCACCGAGGATCTTCAGCTTGACCTGCTGAGCCTCGACCACCTCGGCGGGCCCCGAGGACATCAGCGTCAGCGAGCGGAACGGCGCCGCGTCCAGCAGGACCGCGGCCCGGCAGAGCTGCCCCCCGAGGGAGTGCCCCACCAGGTGCACAGGGTCTTCGCCGCCGTCCAGCGCGGCCGTCTGCGCGAGCACATCACGGGCCAGCTCCTCCTGCGCGTACTCCTGGAGGTCGTCCGTCCCCGGGCTCTCGAACTGCCCGCGCCCGTCGACGGCGACGGCACGGTAGCCGGCCTCCGCGAGCGGTTCGAGCAGCGCGATGAAGTCCTCCTTGCTGCCGGTGTACCCGGGCACCAGCAGGGCGGTGCCGCGCGGGGGCCCGGCGGGAGCCGCGTCCAGCACGGCGAAGTCCCCGCGCGCGGTGGGCAGCGCGCGGGCACGGGCGCAGGAGGGCGGGGTGAAGGTGGGTGGCCTGCTCATGGAACGAGGTTAGAACGTCCCGCGCGTCCGCGAACGGCGGGCGGCCCGCCTCCGCAACGACGGGCGGCCCCGGGGAGAGGTTCCCCGCCTCCGCAACGACGGGCGGCCCCGGGGAGAGGTTCCCCGGGGCCGCCCGTCGGATGCTGCGTGGTCCGCTCAGCCCTCGGCCTTCGCGGTGGCGCGCGGTGCCCGGCGCCGACGCGGCTTGGCCTCGCCCTCGGCGGTCGCGGTCTCCGCCGCGGCCTCCGTCTTCGGCTTGGCGGCCGTACGCGTACGACGACGGACCGGCTCCGGCTCGGAGATCGGCGCGATCTGGAAGTCGACCTCGTCCTCGACCGGCTTGATCACCCGGCGGCGGCGCGGCCGGGTGACGGCGGGCGCTTCCGGCTCGGCCACCGGCGCGCTCTGCACCGATGCCTCCTCGGTCACCGGCTTGGCGACGCGGGCCCGGCGGCGGCGCGGCGTGGCCTCGCCCTCGACGGACGCGGTCTCCGCGACGACCTCGGCGGCGACGGCCTCCGTCTTCGGCTTGGCGGCCCGGGTGCGCTTCTTCGGCGCGGCCTCGGCCTCCGGCTCGGTCACCACGGCCGCGGGGGCCTCGGCCACGGCGACCGCGGCCGTGGCGGCGGCGGCCTCCGCCGCGATGGCCTCCGCCGCACCGGCACGGGTGCGCCGGCGGCGGCGCGGGGTGCGCGGGGCGTCGGACAGCGCCTCGGCCTCGGCCTCGGCGGCCGGTGCGGGCACGGTGGCGGCGTCCTCGGCGACCGACGCGCCACTACGGGTGCGACGGCGCTGCCGCGGGGTGCGCGGGGCACGCTCCTCACGGGCGGCCGGTGCGGCGGCGGACTTGCGGCCGCGGCCGCCCGTCTCGCCCAGGTCCTCGATCTCCTCGGCCCCGAGACCTGCGCGGGTGCGCTCGGCGCGGGGCAGGACACCCTTGGTGCCCGCCGGGATGGCGAGGTCCTCGTACAGGTGCGGGGAGGTCGAGTACGTCTCGACCGGGTCCGGGAACTTCAGGTCCAGGGCCTTGTTGATCAGCTGCCAGCGCGGGATGTCGTCCCAGTCGACCAGCGTGATCGCGATGCCCTTGGCGCCCGCGCGGCCGGTCCGGCCGATGCGGTGCAGGTAGGTCTTCTCGTCCTCGGGGGACTGGTAGTTGATGACGTGCGTCACGCCCTCGACGTCGATACCGCGGGCGGCGACGTCGGTGCAGACCAGCACGTCGACCTTGCCGTTGCGGAAGGCGCGCAGCGCCTGCTCGCGGGCGCCCTGGCCGAGGTCGCCGTGGACCGCGCCGGACGCGAAGCCGCGCCGCTCCAGCTGCTCGGCGATGTCCGCCGCGGTGCGCTTGGTGCGGCAGAAGATCATCGCGAGCCCGCGGCCCTCGGCCTGGAGGATGCGCGAGACCATCTCGGGCTTGTCCATCGAGTGGGCGCGGTAGACGTACTGCGCCGTGTTCTTGACGGTCGTGCCCTCGTCGTCGGGCGAGGTGGCGTTGATGTGCGTCGGCTGCGACATGTAGCGGCGGGCCAGCGAGATGACCGCGCCCGGCATGGTGGCCGAGAACAGCATGGTCTGGCGCTTCGCCGGCAGCATGGTGATGATGCGCTCGACGTCGGGCAGGAAGCCCAGGTCCAGCATCTCGTCGGCCTCGTCGAGGACGAGCGCGCGGACCTTGGACAGGTCCAGCTTGCGCTGGCCCGCGAGGTCGAGCAGCCGGCCGGGGGTGCCGACGATCACGTCGACGCCCTTCTTCAGGGCCTCGACCTGGGGCTCGTAGGCCCGGCCGCCGTAGATCGCGAGGACCCGCACGTTGCGCACCTTGCCGGCGGTGAGCAGGTCGTTGGTGACCTGCTGGCACAGCTCGCGGGTGGGCACGACGATGAGGGCCTGCGGGGAGTCGGTCAGCTCCTCCGGCTTCGCGCGGCCCGCCTCGACGTCGGCGAGGACGGTGACGCGCTCCAGCAGCGGGAGGCCGAAGCCGAGCGTCTTGCCGGTGCCGGTCTTGGCCTGGCCGATGACGTCGGAGCCGGAGAGGGCGACCGGGAGCGTCAGCTCCTGGATGGGAAAGGGGGACGTGATGCCGACGGCCTCAAGGGCCTCGGCGGTCTCGGAAAGAATCCCGAGGTCTCGGAACGTAGTCAGGGTGCTGCCTCTTCTGTGAGACGCGGTCCGAGGCGAACGAAGGGGGTCGTACCGTGCCGGGGTTGGTCATCCGGCGGATGGGCCGGGTGGCGCGGGACCACTGCCGTCGCTCGAGCGCTCGTGCCGCTGAGGGGGCCCCTCATCTGCGGTCGTACGTGTGCACGCACCGCGTGGAGGGCTGTCGGGTCGGAGCCGATCGGGCCACCGACCGGGCATCCTCATTCAATTTCGCGCCACGAGCAGATGCAAAGTGCTCAGTAAGCGCATTACCACTGTACCCCGGATCCGCGCATCTGTGTTGGGCGAATTCGTCGGAACGGTGTGACGTCGGTCGTCGGGCGGGCCCTTCCGCCGCCGCCCGGGCGGGCTATTCTGCGCTGCATGGAGACGCCTGACAACGCCAACGAAGCCCCCGCGACGACCAGAATCGCCGACCAGGACTGGGCCACCGCGTCCGCGCAGCCGCAGTACCGGGCCGCCGTCGTGGACCTGCTGGGTGCCCTCGCCTACGGGGAGCTCGCGGCCTTCGAGCGGCTGGCCGAGGACGCCAAGCTGGCGCCGACGCTGGCCGACAAGGCGGAGCTGGCGAAGATGGCGTCCGCCGAGTTCCACCACTTCGAGCGGCTGACGGAGCGGCTGACCGCCATCGAGGTCGAGCCGACCGCCGCCATGGAGCCCTTCGCCCGGGCGCTGGACGACTTCCACCGCCAGACCGCCCCGTCGGACTGGCTGGAGGGCCTGGTCAAGGCGTACGTCGGCGACTCGATCGCCAGCGACTTCTACCGGGAGGTCGCGGTCCGCCTGGACTCCGACACCCGCTCGCTCGTGCTGGCCGTGCTGGACGACACCGGCCACGGCAACTTCGCCGTCGAGAAGGTGCGCGCGGCGATCGAGGCGGACCCGAGGGTCGGCGGCCGGCTGGCGCTGTGGGCGCGGCGGCTGATGGGCGAGGCGCTGTCGCAGGCGCAGCGCGTGGTCGCGGACCGCGACGCACTGTCGACCATGCTGGTCGGCGGGGTCGCCGACGGCTTCGACCTGGCGGAGGTGGGCCGGATGTTCTCCCGGATCACCGAGGCGCACACCAAGCGCATGGCCGCCCTGGGGCTGGCCGCGTAAACCGGCCGGGGGTCAGGCGGCGGCCGACCGGCGCAGCCGGCGGCCGCGGGGCCGGATCAGCAGGGACACCGTCACGGCGGCGATCAGCACGGCGCCCACCACGACGGCCGCCGCGTGGCCCGGGCCGAGCACCGAGTGCATCAGGGACGCGCCGAACAGGCCGCCGAGCGCCCCCGTGCCGAACACGGTCCGGCGGGCCGGGAGCCGGCCGGGGAGCGAGCGCAGCGCCGCCCAGGAGAGGACCACTCCGAGCACGACGGCGCTCAACGTTTCCAGGATCACGGACGATCACCTCGCAGATATACGGAACGGGTGCTTCGGTTCTGCTGGTAGTACCCGTGAGCAGCCGCTCACAACCCTCCCGCGCACAGGCTTCGCCCAGCCGCCGCACAGCTGATCCGGGTACGGGCGCCGAATGAGGAGCGGCCCGGCGGGGAATCCCGCCGGGCCGCTCCTCGCGTTCGTACGCTCTACAGCGCGCCGAACCCCACCCGTCGGGTGCTGGGCTCGCCGATCTCCACGTAGGCGATCCGGTCGGCCGGCACCAGGACCTTGCGGCCCTTCTCGTCCGTGAGGCTGAGCAGCTGCGCCTTGCCGGCGAGAGCCTCGGACACCGCGCTCTCGACCTCTTCGGCGGAAAGCCCGCTCTCCAGAACGATCTCCCGGGGCGTGTGCTGCACCCCGATCTTGACCTCCACGGCTATGTCCCTCCGACGGTCAGTCCCTGCGCGGCGAACCGCGCCGTACGCAGCACACATTAGCCCGCTGAGGGGACTCGTCAGGGCGGCCCCGGCCACGCCCGCAGCGAACACGGGCGCATGCCGGCCGCTCAGTGCTGATCGATGCCGTGCAGCGGGAAGCCGGCGATGCCGCGCCAGGCCAGCGAGGTGAGCAGCTGGACCGCGGTGTCGCGCGGAATGGCCGACCGGCTCGACAGCCAGTAGCGGGCGACCACCTGGGACACCCCGCCGAGGCCCACCGCCAGGAGCATGGACTCGTCCTTGGAAAGGCCCGTGTCGCCCGCGATCACGTCGGAGATCGCCTCGGCGCACTGGAGCGAGACCCGGTCCACGCGCTCGCGCACGGCGGGCTCGTTGGTCAGGTCGGACTCGAAGACCAGCCGGAAGGCGCCGCCCTCGTCCTCCACGTACGCGAAGTACGCGTCCATCGTCGCGGCCACCCGCAGCTTGTTGTCCGTGGTCGACGCCAGCGCCGTACGCACCGCCTGGAGCAGCGACTCGCAGTGCTGGTCGAGAAGGGCCAGGTAGAGCTCCAGCTTGCCCGGGAAGTGCTGGTAGAGCACCGGCTTGCTGACCCCGGCGCGCTCCGCGATGTCGTCCATCGCCGCGGAGTGGTAGCCCTGCGCGACGAAGACCTCCTGCGCGGCTCCCAGGAGCTGGTTGCGTCGGGCGCGGCGGGGCAGGCGAGTGCCCCGCGGGCGCGCCGCCTCGGTCTGCTCGATGGCTGTCACGCCGCCTCCCAAATTCGTGGTCCGGCACAGCGGTTCCGTACGTGCCGCGCCCTACCGACATCGTACTTTTGGGTAACCCCGGTATGCGCGGCGCGGACGCAGAATTTCACGGACCGGACGGCTGCGGTAGCCGCAGATTGTCCGCCCCGGTGGGCAGAGCGGGACGTATCAGCGGTAATCGTCCTCATCCTGTGGGACCACGCGCGCCTGGTCCGCCGCGTCCGCCTCGCTGGCGCCGCCGCGGTCGAGGTCCGTGAGCGGTTCGTCGCTCTCCGGGCGGAGGTCGGCGTGCTGCTCGGCGGCGTCCGCCTCGGGCGTCTCCTGGTCGGGCTCGTCCGGCTGGACGTCCTCGAAGGTCTCCGGATCCCTCGGGTCGACCGTCATGGTGACTCCCTTCCTCGGTTCGAGCCTATGAGGTACCCCGTGAAGCCGCTATGCGATCGTGTGACGGCGAACACATGAACCCCGGTGTGATCATCTCGTAACATTGCCGCATGTCTTCGACCGAGCTGCCGGGAGTCCGCGCCGCCGCCGCGGCGGTGTCACCCACGGTGAGCGCCGTCAGGGTCGCGGAGGGGGAGCGGCTGCGCTCCGTCGAGCTGCCCGGGCTGACGCTCACCGTCCGTTCGCGGCCGTCCCGGGGGTCCGGGCTGCCGTCGGCCCTCTTCGTGCACGGGCTCGGCGGCTCGTCGCAGAACTGGTCGGCGCTGATGCCGCTCCTGGAGGACCTGGCCGACTGCGAGGCGGTCGACCTGCCCGGCTTCGGCGACTCGCCGCCGCCGGACGACGGCAATTACTCGGTCACCGGACACGCCCGCGCCGTCATCCGCCTGCTGGACGCCCAGGAGCGCGGCCCCGTCCACCTGTTCGGCAACTCGATGGGCGGCGCGATCGCCACCCGGGTCGCCGCGGTCCGCCCCGACCTGGTGCGTACGCTCACCCTGATCTCGCCCGCGCTCCCGGAGATCCGGGTCCAGCGCACCGCCGCCCCGACCGCACTGCTCGCACTGCCGGGCGTCGCCTCCCTGTTCGCCCGGCTCTCCCGGGACTGGACCGCGGAGGAACGCACCCACGGAGTCATGGCACTCTGTTACGGCGATCCGGCACGGGTCTCCGAGGCAGGCTTCCGCGACGCGGTGGCCGAAATGGAGCGCCGGCTGGAACTGCCGTACTTCTGGGACGCCATGGCGCGTTCCGCCCGTGGCATCGTCGACGCGTACACGCTGGGCGGACAGCACGGGCTGTGGCGCCAGGCCGAGCGGGTGCTCGCGCCGACCCAGCTGGTGTACGGCGGACGGGACCGGCTCGTCTCGTTCCGGATGGCCCGCAGGGCGTCCGCGGCCTTCCGCGACGCGCGCCTGCTGACACTGCCCGATGCCGGGCACGTGGCGATGATGGAGTACCCGGAGGCGGTCGCCCAGGCGTTCCGGGAATTGCTCGACGAATGCGGCGGGAGCTGATCCAGGGCGTGGGACGACACAGCCGGAAGGGCCCTGCGCCCAGCGCGCCCGGGACCGGGCAGGCGGAGCCGGACGAAGCGGGGCGCGAGGCCGCCCGGCCCGTCGCCGGCACCGGACGGCGCAGACGGCAGGCGGGGACCGCGCCCTTCGCGGGGGCGCCCGAGGTGCGCGGCGGCCACCCCGCGGCGCCCGAGGTGCGCGGCGGCCACCCCGAACAGCGTGAACCCGGCGGCGGCTGGGGTGCGGGCCCCGTGCGCGCCCCGGGGCGCCCCGGCCTCCAGGCGCCCGCGCCCGGCGCGCGTCCGGGCGCTCCGCGCGCCCCGCACCACCCGCAGGCCACGGGCACCCGGCCGCTGATACCGGGCCCGCGGCGCGAGTTCGTCGACGCCTTCGACAGCGCGCCCGCGCCGCCCGCCCCGCGGCGGCGCGATCCGGTGTCCGACGACCCGTACCGCTCCGTCACCGACTGGGACGCCCGCGAGCCGGAGCCCCGGCGCGACGAGGACGCGGCCCCGGCCGGGGAGGCCAGGGGCGGTAAGGGCCGTACGTTCACCGGTATCGCGGCCGCCGCGGTGACCGCCGTGCTCGCGGTCGTCGTCTCCGGGCAGGTCGCCCATGACAGCACCTCGGCGAAGGGTGCCGCGCAGGCCGCGGGGGTGGACCGGGACGACGCGGACGACGCCTCCCGTTCGGACAGCCGTACGACACCCTCGCCCGAGGCCGTCAAGCCCCTCACGTATGAACAGAAAATGGCCAAGCCCTATCCGCTGTCGCCGGCGCTGACGGGCTCGGGGAAGTTCGAGACCGTGCCCGGCTCCGCCAAGGCGCCCGGCAAGGGCACGATCCACCGCTACCGGATCGACGTGGAGAAGGGCCTCGGGCTCGACGCCCAGCTGTTCGCCCAGGCCGTCCAGAAGACCCTCAACGACGACCGGAGCTGGGCGCACGACGGCGACATGACCTTCGAACGGGTCTCCGAGGGCGATCCGGACTTCGTCATCACGCTGGCCAGCCCCGGCACCACCGGAAAGTGGTGCGCCAAGTCCGGCCTGGACACCATGGAGGACAACGTCTCCTGCGACTCGGCCGCCACCGAGCGCGTGATGATCAACGCCTACCGCTGGGCACAGGGTTCGGCCACCTTCGGGCCCGACAAGCTGTTCTCGTACCGGCAGATGCTCATCAACCACGAGGTCGGCCACCGGCTCGGCCACAACCACGTGAGCTGCCGGACGGAGGGCGCGCTCGCGCCGGTCATGCAGCAGCAGACCAAGACGCTGGATCTCAACGGCATCGAATGCCGCCCGAATCCCTGGGTCTACCCCACGGCTGAGTAACCCTCAGTCTCTATAGCGCGACAGAACGCTATTTCGCCGGGAAAGTTACGCCGGTTCACCCCTTTCGGTGGCGCGATGGACAACCGTCCGTCGCGCCACCGGCGTATCCGCTTACGGTCGTCCCGCCGCGAGTCGCCGAAGGAACGGCGGCCGCTCACTAGGGAGATGGGGGTGCGCTCGTGCGGATCGGACTGCTCACCGACGGTGGTTATCCGTACGCGACCGGTGAGTCCAGGCTCTGGTGCGACCGGCTCGTACGCGGGCTCGCCCAGCACGAGTTCGACCTCTTCGCGCTCAGCCGTTCCGCCGAACAGGAGGCGGCCGGCCGGGTCCGGCTCCCTCCCCAGGTCGCCGGCGTGCGCACCGCCCCCCTGTGGACCACCGACGAGGACGCCCTCGGCCTGCACGCCCCCCGGGGACCGCTGGCCCGGCTGCTGACCGGCGGGGGCGCGCGGACGTACGCCCGGCGTGAACGGCGGCGCTTCGCGGCCCACTTCGCGGACCTCGCGGCCTCCGTCTGCGCCGCCGCGGACAGCGAGCGGGGCCGCACGGGCGCGGCGGCCGGCGGCCTCGCGGAGGGCGACGCCGAAGCGCGGCCCGGGGACGAGCGGTTCACCCGAGGGCTCTACGGCCTGGCCGAACTCGCCTGGGAACACGGCGGACTGCCCGCCGCCCTGCGCTCCGAGACGGCCGTGCGCATCCTGGAGGCCGCCTGCCGGGCGCCCGGCACCGGGCGCACCGTCCAGACCGCCACCGTCACCGACCTGCTCGCCTTCACCGCCGAGCTGGACCGGGTGCTGCGGCCCCTCTCCCTCGACTGGTACGAGGAGGACGGCCTCGGTGCCGTGGACCTCTGCCACGCGACGGCGGGCGGTGCCGCCGCCCTGCCGGGTCTGCTGGCCAAACGCTTCTTCGGGGTGCCGCTGCTGGTCACCGAGCACTCCGTGCGGGTGCGGGCGCACTATCTCGCGTCCGGCGGTGCGCCGGTCGGCGCGCCGGTGCGGGCCCTCCTCGCGAACCTGCACGGACGGCTCGCCACCGAGGTGTACCGGGAGGCCTCGCTCATCACCCCCGGCAACACCCACGCCCGCCGCTGGCAGGAGCGCTGCGGCGCCGACCCCGCGAAGGTGCGGACCGTGTACCCCGGCATGGACGCGGCCCGGTTCGCCGCGCTCGGCGAGAGCGAGGACGGCGGCGGACCCGACACGCTCGTCTGGGTCGGCCGCATCGAGCCGGCCAAGGACCTGATCGGCCTCCTGCGCGCCTTCGCCGAGGTGCGCCTCGCCGAGCCGGACGCCCGGCTGCGGATCATCGGTGCCCCGGCCCCGGGCCCGGCGGGCGCCGACTACCTGGGCCGCTGCCGCACGCTGGCCGACGAGCTCTTCCCCGAGCAGGACGCCGTCGCCTTCGAGGAGATCGGCGGGCCCGAGGTCCCGGAGCTGGCCCAGGCGTACGCGGCGGGCGGCGTCGTGGTGCTCTCCAGCGTGGTCGAGGGCTTCCCGATCAGCCTGGTCGAGGCGATGTTCTGCGGCCGGGCCACGGTGTCGACGGACGTCGGCGCGGTGGTCGAGGTCATCGGCGGTACGGGTCTCGTGGTCCCGCCGCGCAACCCCCGGGCGCTCGCGGACGCCTGCGTCGCGCTCCTGCGCGACCCGGGGCGCCGTGCGCGCCTGGGTGCGGCGGCGCGCGCCCGGGCACTCGAACTCTTCACCGTCGAACAGAATCTCGCCGCCTTCCACGGCATCTACCTGGAGCTGATCGCGCGGGCGCCGGTACGCGAGAGGCCGCAGCCCGCCGCCCACGACGGCCCACGCCCCTTCGCCACCCCGCCGGAGGCCCACGTCCTGGGCCTCTGGCCGGAGCCGCCCGGCCGGGAGCACACCGACCGCACCCCCAGCTGGGCGGGCGCGGGGAGCGGCGATGCGTAGCCGTGGGACGGCGGAGCCGCCCGCCCCGGCACCGGGCGAAGAGCACCACGGAGGAACGACGATGAGCCGCGAGGGCCACCAGGGGGACGCCGCCTCGGCGGCCGACGCCGGAGTCGGGGGCGCGCCCGCGCGCGCCCCCGAAGTGGCACACGCGCATCCCGCCCCGCGCAAGACCGCGGTCGGCCGGCGGGGGACCGCCGACCCGGTGCGGGCGCTCATGCACCGCCACCGGGAACTGTGCGAACGAGCCGTCGATCCGCTGGAGATCGCCGCCGGTCTGGAGGCCCACGGCGTCACCGACCGCACCGCCGCCCGCTACCGGCACCGGGACGTGTTCTCGCTCGCCGAGGAGCTCTTCGCCAGGGTCCCGGCGGTCGCGGGGGCGCCCGTGACGCCGGGCCCCGCTCCGGCGCGCGACGTCACGACGCGCGCCGCCTGGTCCCTGCGCGCCCTGCTTCCCGGCGCCGCCTGCCTGGCGACGCTCGTCGCGCTCGGGCTGACCGACGGGGTGCTCGGCGGCGACGCCCGGCTCGCCATCGGCTCAGCCGGGGCCCTCCTCGCGCTCATCGGCCTCGCCCTCGCGCTGCGCACCGGCCCGCTGAGCGCCCGGGACGGGGCGGGGGCGTCCGGCACCGCCGCGCTCTGCGCCTGCTGGCTGCTCGGCTACGTCCTGTACGGCGACGACCTGCTCCACCAGGTCCTCAGCGGCGGCCCCGAAGGCTCCTGGACGCTGACCCCGGCACCCCTGCTGGGACTCGCCGTCGCGGTGGCCCCGGCCGCCTGGTGCACGCACCTCTTCGCCCTGTCCGCGCACCGCCGACTGCACGGCAGCCACGCGCTGGACGAGTTCGGAGCGGGCGTGCGCCCCCCGCTGTTCGGCGCCGTCGCACTCTTCGTCTGCGCCCTCGCCGCGCTGCTGTACCTGGCCCGCCTCGCCTTCGGCACCGGCGGCTCACCGGCCGGGGCCGCCGCCCTCGGGGTCCTGCTCCTGCTGGCCCGGCTCCTGACCGTCCACGGCTACCCCGAACCCGCCGCCACCGGACTCGCCGCCGCCTGCGCCATGGAGGCCGCGGCCCCCGCCCTGATCCTGGCCGGGCGGCTGCCCGGCCTCCACGCGGTCGCCCGCCCCGTCGACGCCCTCATCGAGGCGGCGGGCGCCGGGGTGGTGCCCGTACTGGCCTGCGGCACCGCCGCCCTCGGCCTGCTGATCACCGCCGTACTCGCCCTCTCCCGGGCATCCGCCCACGCCGCCCCCTGAGGCGGCCCCCGAGCCCCCGCGGAGCCGACGCCGCGGGCCGTCACCACCAGAACCGTACGCACCGAGACGTACGGAACAGCCCTCAAGGAGACACCGACATGACCCGCCAATCCCCCGCACCGGCAGCCCGCCGTCGGCCCTCAGGCCGGGGCGGTGCGCGATGAGGGTGCTGCTGCTCGGAGCCAACGGATTCATCGGCCGGTTCGTGGCCGACCGGCTGCTCGCCGACCCCGCCGTCCACCTCACCGCGCTCGGCCGGGGCGACGACGCCGACGTGCGGTTCGACCTCGCGACCGGCAGCCCCGGAGCGCTCACCCGCTTCCTGGACGCCGTCCACCCCGGGGTCGTCGTCAACTGCGCCGGCGCGACCCGGGGCGGCGCGCGCGACCTCACCCGGCACAACACCGTCGCCGTCGCCACCGTCTGCGAGGCGATGCGGCGCAGCCGCTGCACCGCCCGCCTGGTCCAGGTCGGCTGCGCGTCGGAGTACGGGCCCTCCCAGCCCGGGTCCTCCACCGCCGAGGACGCCATCCCGCGCCCCGGCGGCCCGTACGGCGTCAGCAAGCTCGCGGCCACCGAGCTCGTCCTCGGCTCCGGGCTCGACGCGGTGGTCCTGCGGGTCTTCTCGCCGGTCGGCCCGGGCACCCCGGCCGGTTCCCCGCTCGGCCGGCTCGCCGAGGCGATGCGCCGCACCATGCAGGCGGGGGACGGCGAGCTCAAGCTCAGCGGCCTCGGCGTGCAGCGGGACTTCGTGGACGTACGCGATGTGGCGCGTGCCGTGCACGCCGCCTCGCTCTCCGCCGCGCAGGGCGTCGTCAACATCGGCACCGGCCGGGCCGTCCGGCTGCGGGACGCGGCGGCCGTCCTCGCCAAGGTCGCCGGATACGCCGGCGCGCTCCACGAGCTGGACACGCCCCCCGCCCGCCTCCCCATCGGCGCCCCCCGCACCTCCACCGAGTCGGTCATCGAACACCTCTCGGCCACCCCGTCCCCGTACCCGGACGGCTGCGGCGCCTGGCAGCAGGCCGACGTCCGCACCGCGCGGGACCGGCTCGGCTGGCGCCCCCGGATCAACCTGGAGGAATCGCTCGCCGATATCTGGATGGAGGCGGCGTGCCGTATCTGACCAGCACCGGCACCGCCCGGCGCACCAGCGGCGCCGACCGGATCGGCTTCGGTGTCCCCGGCTACGCCCACCCGCTGCTCGCCCCCGCCGAGTGGGCCGAGCTGACCCGCCCCGGCACCCCGCTGCACTGGGCCGTCCTCAACATCGACAACGGCCCCGGCAGCAGGCCCGACCCGCACTGCCTGGAGGCCGCCGGCCGGCTCCGTAACGCCCGCGCCCGCGCGCTGCGCGAAGGGGACCCGCGCGACGCCGTACGGGCGTCCGGCGGCAGGCTGCTCGGACAGCTCGACCTCGCCCACGGCACGCGGCCGTTCGGGGAACTGCTCGCCGACGCCCGGTCCTACCTGGACTGGTACCGGGTGGACGGCTTCTACCTCGACCGCTGCCCGGCCGGCCGCGCCGAGCTGCCGGCCGTCCGCCGGCTCACCGGCACCCTGCGGGCCTTCCTCGGGAAGGACGACGGCCACCTCGTGCTGGGGCACGACACCCATCCGTTCCCGGGCTACGCGGAGACCGGCGACCAGCTCGTCACGTTCCGGGGCGCGTGGAGCGACTACCGCTGGTCGCAGGTGGCGGAGTGGACCGCGGTCTACCCGCCCGGCCGCTTCGCGCACTTCGTGCACGGTGTTCCGCGCACGCATCTGGAGGAGGCGATGCGCATCGCCCGCTGGCAGGGCGCCGGGACGATCTTCTTCACCGACCGCGGCGGACGGGCCGGTCCGGGGAACAGTCGCGGACAAAGCGATCCATTCGCGGCACTGCCCAGGTACTGGGACGAAATCGTCTCGCGGATCGGACCTGGTATCTCGGAATGAGGAGGGGCGTGGCAGTGTTACCGGAAGAACAACCGTACGTAGTCGAAGTACGTAGAAACCGACCACCTGCATTGTTGAGGTTCCTGTGTCGCTGCCACCCCTGGTCGAGCCAGCTGCTGAGCTCACCGTCGACGAGGTCCGCAGGTACTCCCGCCACCTGATCATCCCGGATGTCGGGATGGACGGGCAGAAGCGGCTGAAGAACGCGAAGGTGCTCTGTGTCGGCGCCGGCGGCCTCGGTTCGCCGGCCCTGATGTACATGGCCGCCGCCGGTGTCGGCACGCTCGGCATCGTGGAGTTCGACGAGGTAGACGAGTCGAACCTGCAGCGCCAGGTCATCCACAGCCAGGGCGACATCGGCAAGTCCAAGGCCCAGTCGGCCAAGGAGACGGTCCAGGGCATCAACCCCCTGGTCAACGTCGTCCTTCACGAGGAGCGGCTGGAAGCCGACAACGTGATGGACATCTTCTCCCAGTACGACCTGATCGTGGACGGCACGGACAACTTCGCCACCCGCTATCTCGTCAACGACGCCGCGGTCCTGCTGAACAAGCCCTACGTCTGGGGCTCGATCTACCGCTTCGACGGCCAGGCGTCCGTGTTCTGGTCCGAGCACGGACCCTGCTACCGCTGCCTCTACCCGGAGCCGCCCCCGCCGGGCATGGTTCCGTCCTGCGCCGAGGGCGGCGTCCTCGGCGTGCTCTGCGCCTCCATCGGCTCGATCCAGGTCAACGAGGCCATCAAGCTGCTCGCCGGCATCGGTGACCCGCTGGTCGGCCGGCTGATGATCTACGACGCCCTGGAGATGCAGTACCGCCAGGTCAAGGTGCGCAAGGATCCCGACTGCGCGGTCTGCGGCGAGAACCCCACCGTCACCGAGCTCATCGACTACGAGGCGTTCTGCGGCGTCGTGTCGGAGGAGGCCCAGGAGGCGGCGGCCGGTTCGACCATCACTCCGAAGCAGCTCAAGGAGTGGATCGACGCCGACGAGAAGATCGAGATCATCGACGTCCGCGAGCCGAACGAGTACGAGATCGTCGCGATCCCGGGCTCCCGGCTGATCCCGAAGAACGAGTTCCTGATGGGCAACGCCCTCCAGGACCTCCCGCAGGACAGGCGCATCGTCCTGAACTGCAAGACGGGTGTCCGCAGTGCGGAAGTCCTCGCGGTCCTCAAGTCGGCGGGCTTCGCCGACGCGGTCCACGTGGGCGGCGGCGTGGTCGGCTGGGTCAACCAGATCGAGCCCGAGAAGCCGGTCTACTAGAACGTCCGGAAGGGGCCGGTCCGCATCGCGCGGACCGGCCCCTTCCGCGTTCTCGAGCGCCGTTACGAGCAGGTCTTGCCGTCCACCGGGACCTCCCCGTCCAGGAAGTACGAGTCCACGGTGGACGTCACACAGCTGTTGCCGCCGTACGCGCCATGCCCCTCGCCCTCGTTGGAGAGCAGTACACCGACGCCCTCGCCCAGCTCGTCCGCCATCCGGCGGGCGCCCTCGTACGGCGTGGCCGGGTCGCCGGTCGTCCCCACGACCAGGACCGGACCGGCGCCCGGGGCGCTCGCCTCCGGGTCGTCGTGCTCGCCCGCCACCGGCCAGCCGGAGCACCAGCCCGCCGTGTCCCAGGCCAGGAACGGGCCGAAGACCGGGGACAGCTTCCGGAACTCGGGCAGCAGCGCCTTCGCCTCGGCCGCCGTGGGCCGCGCCTTGCCGTCCGCGCAGGAGATGGCCCGCTGCGAGTGGTTCTGGGTGTCGTAGTGGCCGTTCTCGTCCCGGCCGTTGTACGAGTCGGCGAGCTGGAGCAGCGTGGCGCCGCTGCCGTTCTCGGCCTCGTCCAGGGCGCGGGTGAGGGTGGGCCAGCTGTCCTTGGAGTAGAGGGGGGTCACGATGCCGGTGATCGCCAGCGATTCGTTGAGCTCGCGGTCCGTGCCGGTCGGCAGCGGCTCGGCGTCGATCCGCTTCAGCAGCGCCGCGACCCGCCGGGTGCCCGCCTTCGGGTCCTCGCCGCGGTCCTCGAAGTAGTTCTCCAGCGCCCGCTGGAAGCCGGTCGCCTGGTTGCGCGCGTGCCCGGTGGCGTCCGCGGTCGGGTCGACGACCGCGTCCAGGACCGTACGCCCCACGTGCTCCGGGAAGAGGTGGGCGTACGTGCCGCCCAGCTCGGTGCCGTACGACATGCCGAAGTACGTCAGCTTCTCGTCCCCGAGGGCCTGACGGATCAGGTCCATGTCGCGGGCGGCGTTCGTCGTGCCGACGTAGGGGAGGACCTTGCCGGACAGGCGTGCGCAGCCGGCCCCGAAGTCGGCGCCGTCCGCCATGAACGCCGCCTCCTCGGCCGCCGTGTCCGGGGTCATGTCCACATGCTGGTACGCCTTCTCCTGCGCCTTGTCGTCGCGGCACCGCACCCCGGCGCTCTGCGCCACCCCGCGCGGGTCGAAGCCCACCAGGTCGTAACGGGAGTTGAGGGTGGCGTACCCTGCGGCGGCGCGCGGCAGTATCGAGACGCCCGAACCGCCGGGCCCGCCGAAGTTGAAGAGCATCGAGCCCAGGCGCTTGCCCCGGTCCGTGGCCTCCTTGCGGATCAGGGCGATGCCGATCGTGTCGCCCTTCGGCTTCGCGTAGTCCAGCGGCACCTTCACCGTCGCGCAGCGCCACTCGGAGCCCGGCGCCTCACCGCCCTCGGAAGCCTCGCAACGGGCCCAGTCCAGGTGCTGCGAGGCGGACGACGAGGCGGTGCCGCCGTCCGCCCGCTTGCCCGGCTTGTCGTCCGTACCGTCCTCGCAGCCCGCGAGCACCCCCGTCAGCAGCAGTGCGGCGGCGGCCAGTGTCCCGGCCCGTGCGTGTGCGACCACGTGTGCGTTCCCTCCCCGTCGAGCGCTGCCCGTACGGCAGTTCGCCCATCGTAGGGGGGCCCGTGGCCGTCCTAGCCGCAGACCGTGCCGGCCTCCGGGACCTTGCCGTCGAGCAGATAGCCGCCGACCGCCTTCTGCACGCAGGCGTCGCCGCTGTTGTACGCGCCGTGCCCCTGGCCCTTGTACGTCATCTCCACGCCGACGCCCTCGCCCAGTTCCCCGGCCATCGCCTTGGCGCCCTCGTACGGGGTCGCCGGGTCGCCGGTGTTGCCGATGACGAGGATGGGGGCGGAGCCGGGGGCGCTGACGTCGGGGGTCTTCCAGGTGCCCTTGACCGGCCAGTCGGTGCATCCCATCAGGCCCCAGCCCAGGTAGTTCCCGAAGACCGCCGAGGCGTCGCGGAATTCGGGGAGCTTCGCCCTGGTCTGCTCCAGCGTGAACCGCTCGCGGGAGTCGGCGCAGCTGATCGCGGAGTAGGCGGCGGCGGAGTTGTCGTAGCGTCCGTCGTCGGAGCGGCCGTTGAGGGAGTCGGCGAGCGCCAGGAGCAGGGAGCCGTTCCCGCCGTCGGCCTCGTCCACACCTTGTTCCAGCAGCGGCCAGGTCTCCTTGGAGTAGAGGGCCGCCGCGATGCCGGTGGTGGCCTGGGTCTCGGTCAGCTTGCGGGCGCCGATGCCCTTGATGGGCTTCTTCTCCAGCCGGTCCAGCAGGGAGGAGATGCCCTGCTCGATCTCCTTCGCGTCGGACCCGGGCAGCTTGCAGGCGTCACCCCGGTCCGCGCAGTCCTTCGTGAAGTTGTCCAGGGCGAGCTGGAAGCCCTTGGCCTGGTTCAGCGAGGACTGCTCGGCGTCCTCGGTGGGGTCGACCACCGCGTCCAGGACCGCCCGGCCGACCTTCTTGGGGAACAGGTGCGCGTAGACGCCGCCCAGCTCGGTGCCGTACGAGATGCCGAAGTAGTACAGCTTGTCGTCGCCGAGCACGTGGCGCATCAGGTCCATGTCGCGGGCGGCATTGGTGGTGCCGACGTACGGAAGCTGCTCACCGGACCGCTTCTCGCAGGCGGCGGCGAACCTCTTGGTGTCCTGGACGAACGCCTTCTCCTCCGTCGCGTCGTCCGGGGTGCCGTCCTCCTGGTAGCGGGCGTCCAGCTGCTTGTCGGTCTCGCACTCGACGCCGTCGCTGTTCCCCACTCCGCGCGGGTCGAAGCTCACCAGGTCGTACCGGGCGCGCAGCTTGTCGTACGCCGTACCGAATGCGGGCAGGGTGGCGACGCCCGAGCCGCCGGGGCCGCCGAAGTTGAAGATGAGTGAGCCGATCCGCTTCTTCGGGCTGATCGCCTTCGCGCGGATGAGCGCCAGCTCGATGGTGTCGCCGTCCGGCTTCGCGTAGTCGAGGGGGGCCTTCATGGAGGCGCACTCCCAGTTGGCCCCGCCGGGCAGCGGGGAGGGCGGGTTTCCGCCGCCCTGGGCCTGGGAAGGCGCGGGGCACTTCTTCCACGTCAGCTTCTGGGAGGCGAGGCCGGACGGGCTGCCGGTGGCGGCGTTCGCCGCGCGGCCCTGGCTCGTCGGGCCGGCGGGTTCCTTGTCACCGCCGTCCGCACAGCCGGCGAGGGGGAGCAGCACGGTCACGGTGGCGGCGAGGGCCGCGGCGCGCAGGGCAGGGGAGGTCCTCATCGCTCCATGCTGCGGTGGCGGCGGGGCGCGCGCACGGGGTGCCGGGCCAACTGGGTGGCCCGTGCACGTAGGGCGGGCACGCCCCGCCGGTCAGCGCCCGGGTTTCACAGCTGCCCCTTGCGCGTGAGGTGGTTGAAGCACAGCCAGCCGGGAAGGACCGGCAGCCACAGGGTCATCAGCCGGAACAGCAGCACGGCCGGGGCGGCGACCTCCTTCGGCAGCCCGACCGCGATCAGACCCAGCGTCAGCGCACCCTCGACGGCGCCCATGCCGCCCGGCGTCGGCGCGGCCGAGCCGAGCGCGTTGCCGGCGAGGAACACGACGGCGATGCTCGCGTAGCTGAGGTGCGGGGTGTCCGGTCCGCTGAACGCCCGGACCGAGGCGTCCAGGCACATCACGAAGACGCCGGTCAGCAGCAGCATTCCGCCGATCCCGGTGAGCAGTTTCTGCGGGCGCTGCACCACGTCGAGCATGCGGGGGACGACCCCGGCGAACAGCGACCGCACCCGGGTCACCACGAACTTCCGCAGGAACGGGATGGCGGTGACCACCAGCACCAGCACGGCGACCGTCAGCAGCCCGGCGATCACGGTCCTGGACGGGGTGAGCGAGGACGGCGTCTTCTCGGTGCCGGTCAGATAGCCGAAGGCGCCGAGCAGCAGGATGTGGCAGCCCAGGCCGAAGAGCTGGGACGCGCCGACGCTGGCCACCGCGAGGCCGGGCCGGACCCCGGAGCGCTGGAGGAACCGGGTGTTCAGCGCCACCCCGCCGACCGCCGCCGGCGCCACGATCTTCACGAACGACCCGGCCACCTGCGCGAGGACGGTCCGGCCGAACGACACCCGCTCGGGCACGAAGCCCAGCAGGCTCATCGCGGCGGCCACGTAACTCAGCGCCGAGAAGCCGAGCGCGGCGGCCACCCAGCCCCATTCCGCCTGCTCCACGACCGCCCCGAAGTCGGCCTCGGTGACCTGCGAGATAAGGAAGTACGCGGCGATGGCACCGGCGATGAAGCTGAACAGGGTGCGCGGCTTGATGCGTTCCAGGCGGACCGGTTCGACCGGCGCCTGCGGCCGGATCAGCAGGACCTCGCGGCGGATCTGGGAGAGCAGGTCCTCCTCGCGCGCCTCATCGAGGGCGTCGTCCATGGCCCGCTTCTCGGCCTGCTTCTCGGTGCGCAGCGACTTGCGGGCGTTCTTGCGGTCCGCGTTCCTGGACAGCTCCGCGTCCTCGGCCCGGGCGCGTTTGGCCGCGTCCGACGCGTCGAGGACGGCCTGGCGCTCGCGCTGCGAGCGTTCCCGGGCGAGCCGGCGCAGCTGTGCCCGGGTGGAGCGGCTGAGCGCGATCGGCTGGAGGAGGGGCAGGCAGTCGGCGACCGCGTCGGGGCCGAGCACGGCGAGCGCGGCGGCCACGGCCCGCTCGGGGCCCACCCGCAGCCCGGTGGTGGTGAGCAGCTGTGCGACGTCCATCCGCAGGACCAGGTCACCGGCCGCGATCTCGCCGCCGCGCAGGTCGGTGACGAACACCTTGCCGAAACGATCCACCAGTATGGCGTCGCCCGTGAGCCTGCGGTGCGCGATCCGGCGCGACTGGAGGGACTTGACCTGCTCCCACGCCCCGCGCACCAGGTCGTCGCTGATCTCGGCGTCCTCCAGGGCGTCCAGGGACCGCCCGCCGATGTGCTCGTAGACCAGCATCACGGCGTCCGGGCCGAGCTCGGAGGTGGCGATGAGCTTGGGCGCGTTGGCACCGGCGGCGATCGCCGCGTACGCGAGCAGCGCCTCCTGCTCCAGCGCCTGGCGCAGCGACTGGATGGACCGCCGCTGGGTGATGCCGCGCAGGGTGAGCCTGCGCCACACCCGGTAGAAGAACCCCTGGGCCTGTTGCTCGCGGTCCACGACGGTCACGTCGAGCGGTGGCCCGTCCTCCAGGGAGACCAGATAGCGGCGCCCCCGGTCGCTCTGGTCGCCGGAGTCGGGCGCGTCCTCGGCGCGCATCGCGGTGACCGGCCGGAAGCCGACGTGCCGCAGACCGGCCATCAGGTGCTGGCCGGTCGGGCGGACGTTCGGCGAGCCGACCGCGTACAGCGTGCCGTACGCCACCGTCCAGCCGATCAGCACCGTGAGCACGATGGAGAACGGGGTCGTGTAGCCGCCGACCAGCATCGCGAAGGCGTCGAGCAGCAGCACCATCCACAGGACGACCCGCCAGCGCGGCCGTCTCGCCATGCCGACGGCGGTCATGTACGCGATCACGGGCGCGAGGTAGCCGTGCACGGGGTCGGTGACCGAGGCGCCGGGCTGCGGCTGGGTCAGCGCGTCGCGGAGGGTGCCGGAGGCGGACTTGGCGACCCACAGGTCCGTGGCGAGCGTCACCCCGTGCGCCAGCACCGCCGCGAGCACCCCGTCGGCGATCCGCAGCCCGTCGCGTTTGATCAGCCGCTCGATGGCGAAGGCGACCGGGACGAGCAGCACGGCGATGCTGGAGACCAGCCCGGCCAGCTTGATGAGCAGGTCGGGGGCCTGTCCGGTGCCCTTGTTGATGTCCTCTTCGAGGCCGGTGGTCGTGCCGTGGGCGAAGGCGGCGACGGAGAACAGCACGACGACCGCCAGCACCCCGATGAGCAGGCGCAGCAGGTCGGAAGGGCGGTGCACCCGGGCGGGCAGCAGCGGTTCGTCGCCGGAGACACGCTCGGCCTGCGCCTCGTCGGAGCCGGCGAGGGTCGATCCGGCCGGGTTCTCCGCGTCCGTGCCCGGCTCCCGCCGGGCCCTGTCCGGACGCGGCTCGGCATCGGAGGCGTCCGCCGCCTTCGGTGGCTGCACGCCCTGCTCCTTCGTCGCCTCTGGTTGGTCTTCGTGTTCTCGTATCACCGGTCACCGCCCGCATGATGGTGGCACGGCCGATGGGCGCAAGGGGGCATCAGGGTGCGATGCGGGGGCGTGCGATGCGCAACATACGCTGCTTTGCCGCCGTGTGCACGCTGCGTGTGCGCACGGACACGGGCCGGGCCGGACGGGCCGCGCTGTCGGTGGTGTGCGGCAGGATGGGGCGGATGAGCGAACACCCCACGGGCGACGCGCTGCCGGAGTACGCGGAGCGCGTGCTCGACGTCGCCGATCTGATCCCGCCCGGCCGCGTCATGACGTACGGCGACGTCGCGGAGTGGCTGGACGAGGGCGGCCCGCGCCAGGTCGGCCGGGTCATGGCGCTGTACGGGAGCGCGGTGCCGTGGTGGCGCGTGGTGCGCTCCGACGGCAGGCTGCTGCCCGGCCACGAGCTGCGCGCCCTGGACCACTACCGCGCGGAGAACACCCCGCTGCGCGAGGCCCCGGCGAGCGCGGAGGGCCACCTCCCGCGCCTGGACATGCGGCGCGCGCGATGGGACGGCGTGACGGGCGGCGGCGGTGGGGGAGCTCACACCTGACAGCTTCGGCCATGGGGCGGCGGATCGGGCGGATCCGCGTCCGTACGGTGCGGGGCCGGAAGAACGTGACGATCCCCGCAGCCGTCCCGCCGCATTCGGGGGGCGCGCCGGAGTAGCGTCTTCAGTTCGCGGCGGACGCCGCACCCCCACCCGTACACCCACCAGGACCGGCGAACCCACGTGAGCACCTCCTCCACCACCCGGCACAGTCCTCACCGTCACGCACGGCCGGGGACCACGGGTCCGTACCGGCTGGTGCGCACCCTGCCGGGTTCGGTGGAGCCCCCTCTCCTGGACGCGGCGCAGCGCGCCGTGGTTGACCACCCCGGCGGCCCGCTCCTGGTCCTCGCCGGTCCCGGTACGGGCAAGACGACGACGCTCGTCGAAGCCGTCGCCGCGCGCATCGCCCGGGGCGCCGACCCGGCCCGGCTGCTGGTCCTCACCTTCAGCCGCAAGGCCGCCGTCGAACTGCGCGACCGGATGGCCGCCCGGCTCGGCGCCGCCCGGGGACCCCAGGCCACCACCTTCCACTCCTTCTGTTACGCCCTGGTCCGCGCCCACCAGGACGCCGACCTCTTCGCGAACCCGCTGCGGCTGCTGTCCGGGCCCGAGCAGGACGTGACCGTCCGCGACCTCCTGGCCGGCCAGCTCGAACTGGAGAAGGAGGGCCGCCCGCACATCAGCTGGCCCGACGAGCTGCGCGCCTGCCTGACCACGCGCGGCTTCGCCGACGAGGTACGCGCGGTGCTCGCCCGCAGCCGTGAGCTGGGCCTCGGCCCGGACGCCCTCGCGGCCTTCGCCCGGCGCACCGGCCGGCCCGACTGGGGCGCCGCCGCCCGCTTCCTCGCCGAATACCTCGACGTGCTGGACGCCCAGGGCGTGCTGGACTACGCGGAGCTGGTGCACCGCGCGGTGCTGCTCGCGGAGCGTCCCGAGGTGTCGGCGCAGCTGGCGGGGGCGTACGACGCGGTCTTCGTGGACGAGTACCAGGACACGGACCCCGCCCAGGTGCGGCTGCTGCACGCGCTGGCCGGCAACCGGGGCAGCACCCCGGGGGGCGGCGGCGGGCGGGACCTGATCGCCTTCGGGGACCCGGACCAGTCGATCTACGCGTTCCGGGGCGCCGACGTCAACGGCATCCTCGACTTCCCGGAGATGTTCCGGCGGGCGGACGGCGCCCCGGCCCCGGTCGGCGTCCTCACCACCTCGCGCCGCTCCGGCGACCGGCTGCTCGCCGCCACCCGGCTGCTCACCCGGCGGATGCCGCTCACCCGGCTGCCGTCGGCGAAGGTCCGCGCCCACCGCGAACTGGGCGCGGTCCGCGAGGGCGGCTCCGTCGAGGCGTACACCTACCCGACCGCCTCCACGGAGCTGGAGAACATCGCGGACCTGCTGCGCCGGGCACACCTGGAGGACGGGGTCCCGTGGTCCGGGATGGCGGTCCTCGTCCGGGCCGGCGGCCGCACGCTGCCCTCCCTGCGCCGCGCCCTGACTTCGGCGGGCGTCCCCCTGGAGGTCGACGGCGACGACCTGGCCCTGCGCCACGAACCGGCGGTGGGCCCGCTCCTGACGGCGCTGCGCGCGGTGGCGGAGGCGGCGGTGCGGGGTGGGGCGGCCGAGGTTCCCGAGGCTCCGGAGACCCCTGCGGCCCCCGAGCCCCCCGCCCCCTCCTGGCTCGGCACCGAGACCGCGCTGACCCTGCTCGGCTCGCCCCTCGGCGCGATGGACGCCGCCGACCTGCGCCGCCTCGGCCGCGCCCTGCGGGACGAGGAGCGCGCCGCCGGCAACAAGGTGCCCGCGCCCTCCGGTGAGCTGCTGGCCCGGGCGCTCGCCGAGCCGGAGCGCCTGGTGACGCACGATCCGGCGTACGCCCGGGGCGCCCAGCGCCTCGGAGCGCTCCTGCGCACCGCCCGCGAGCTGCTGGAGGCGGGCGGCACCGCCGAGGAGGCCCTGTGGGCGCTGTGGTCCGGCACCCCGTGGCCGGCCCGGCTGGAGCGGGCGGCCCTGCGCGGGGGCACCGCCGGGCGCAACGCGGACCGCGACCTCGACGCGGTGTGCGCGCTGTTCGAGACCGCCGCCCGCGCCGAGGAACGCACCGGCGGCCGGGGCGCGCTCAACTTCCTGGAGGAGGTCGACGCCCAGGACATCGCGGCCGACACCCTCTCCCGCCGCGCGGTCCGCCCCGACGCCGTCCGGCTGATGACCGCCCACCGCTCCAAGGGCCTGGAGTGGCGCCTCGTCGTCGTCGCGGGCGTCCAGGAAGGGCTCTGGCCGGACCTGCGCCGCCGGGGCTCGCTCCTCGAAGCGGACCGGATCGGCCGCGACGGGCTCGCCGAACCGCTGACGCCCGGCGCCCTCCTCGCGGAGGAGCGGCGGCTGTTCTACGTGGCGGCGACCCGCGCCCGCGACCGCCTGGTCGTCACGGCGGTCAAGGCCCCCGCCGACGACGGCGACCAGCCCTCCCGCTTCCTCGCCGAACTGGGCGTCGAACCCCGCGACGTCACCGGCCGCCCGCGCCGCCCCCTGTCCGTCGCCGCGCTCGTCGCCGAGCTGCGCGCCACCACCGTCGACCCGGCCGCGTCCGACGCGCTGCGCGAGGAGGCCGCCCGCCGCCTCGCCCGGCTCGCGGCGCTCACCGACGACGACGGCCAGCCGCTCGTACCGGCCGCGCACCCGTACCGCTGGTGGGGCCTGTACGAGCCGACGCGCTCGGCCGTGCCGCTGCGCGACCGGGACCAGCCGGTCACCCTCTCCGGCAGCGCGCTCGACCAGCTCGCCAACACCTGCGCGCTCCAGTGGTTCCTGGGCCGCGAGGTGAAGGCCGACGCGCCCGCGACCGCCGCCCAGGGCTTCGGGAACGTCGTCCACGTCCTGGCCGACGAGGTGGCCTCCGGCCGTACGCCCGCCGACCTGGCCGTCCTCATGGAACGGCTCGACTCGGTCTGGGACGGGCTCGTCTTCGACGCCCCCTGGAAGTCGCGCCAGGAGAAGGAGCAGGCCCGCGCCGCCCTCGAACGCTTCCTGCGCTGGCACGTCATGGACCGGGCCGGCCGCACCGCCGTCGCCAGCGAGCACGACTTCGACGTGACGCTGGAGGCGGGGGAGTACGAAGTGCGGATCCGGGGCTCCATGGACCGCGTGGAACGGGACGCCGAGGGCCGCGCCTACGTGGTCGACTTCAAGACCGGCAAGCAGTCCCCGACGAAGGACGAGGTCCACCGTCATCCCCAGCTCGCCGTTTACCAGCTGGCGGTACGGGAAGGCGCGGTCGACGACGCCTTCGGCGGTACACGGCCGGAACCGGGCGGCGCCGAACTCGTACAGCTGCGCCAGGCGGCCCCCAAGAAGGAGGGCGGCGACGCCGCGCCCAAGGTGCAGGCGCAGGCGCCGCCGGACGGCGAGTGGGTCTCCGACCTGCTGGCGACCGCCGCGGGCCGGGTCCTGGACGAGCGGTTCACGCCGACGACCGGCCAGCACTGCGGCCACTGCTCCTTCAAGGCGTCGTGCAGCGCGCAGCCGGAGGGCCGGCACGTCCTGGAGTAGCCCCGGGGATCAGTGCTTGCGGGCCACCAGGCCGTAGACGCTGACGTCGGCGTCGGTGACGTCGTTGATGTCCTGGTAGCGCGTACGGTCCAGCTCGTCCAGGCCCGCCACGAACTCGGGGTCCGGGTCCTCGGCCTCCGGCAGGTCCACGACCCGCTCGGGGCGCCAGCGGTGCACCGGGACGATGCCGGGTTCGAGCAGTTCCAGGCCGTTGTCGGTGACGAACCGTTCCATCTGGGCGTACGACCGGCGCACCATGGCGAAGCCGCGCTCCTTGAACCCCTTGGTGATGCTGCCGACCTGCTCCGGGTTGAGATCGGAGCTGACATTGCTCAGGACGAGAACGCTGCCGGGGGCCAGCGCGTCCACCAGCTGCTTCACCACCGGGTAGGCCGTCTCGTCCTCGATGAAGTGGGTCACGGCCGCGAGGACCAGGGCCACCGGGCGGCCGAGGTCCAGCGTGCGGCGGGCGGCCGCCAGGATCCGGCCGGGGTCGCGCAGGTCCGCCTCGATGTAGTCGGTGCGGCCCCCGGGCCCGCTGGTGAGCAGAGCCTGCGCGTGGACGAGGACCACCGGGTCGTTGTCCACGTAGACCACGCGCGACTCGGGCGCGATGCCCTGCGCGATCTGGTGCACGTTCTGCTGGGTCGGCAGCCCGGTGCCGACGTCCAGGAACTGCCGGATGCCGTCGTTCGCGGCGAGGGTCACCGCCCGCCGCATGAAGTCCCGGTTGTGCCGCACGGTGAGGTAGCCGCGCGGATTCGCGGCCAGCGCCATGGCCGCGGCCTCGCGGTCGGCCGGGTAGTTGTCCTTGCCGCCGAGGAAGACGTCATAGACCCGTGCCGGGTGCGCCTTCGTCGTGTCGATGCGCTTCCTCAGCTCGGTGGCGTCAGGGGCGGGTGCGTCGGCGCTCATATGACCGTCCTCGTAAGGCTGTTGGTGCGACAAGCGGACAATTTAGTCCCGCCCGGGTGTGATGAGCGCCACCGGGAGGCGGGAGCGGGGGCGGTTCCGCGACTTCGTGCGTTGTCGGTGGCGCCGGTTAGCCTCTGTGGAGTGTCCCCGCGCCTCACCGATCCCGAGCAGCTCAAGGAGCTGCTGGGCATCCCCTTCACCCCGGAGCAGACGGCCTGCATCACCGCGCCGCCCGCCCCGCAGGTGATCGTGGCCGGAGCCGGGTCGGGGAAGACCACGGTGATGGCCGCCCGCGTGGTCTGGCTGGTCGGCACCGGCCAGGTCGCCCCCGAGCAGGTCCTCGGGCTCACCTTCACCAACAAGGCGGCCGGTGAGCTCGCCGAGCGCGTACGCAAGGCCCTCGTCGCCGCAGGGATCACCGACCCGGACGTGATCGACCCGGACAACCCCCCGGGCGAACCGGGCATCTCCACGTACCACGCCTTCGCCGGGCGGCTGCTGACCGAGCACGGACTGCGCATCGGCCTCGAACCGGGCACCCGCCTCCTCGCCGACGCCACCCGCTACCAGCTCGCCGCCCGCGTGCTCCGCGAGGCCCCCGGCCCCTACCCGGCCCTGACCAGGTCCTTCCCCACCCTCGTCAGCGACCTGCTGGCCCTCGACGCCGAGCTGGCCGAACACCTCGTACGCCCCGAACAGCTCGACGCGTACGACACCGAAGTGCTGTCCGCGCTGGAGACCGCGAAGCTCAGCAACGAGGAGCTGCGCAAGATCCCCGCGACCGCCGAGGCCCGCCGCGAACTGCTCGCGCTGACCCGGCGCTACCGCGAGGCGAAGCGGAGCCGCGACCTCCTCGACTTCGGCGACCAGATCGCCCTCTCCGCCGAGCTGGCCCTCACCCGCCCCGAGGTCGGCGCGATCCTCCGCGACGAGTACCGGGTCGTCCTGCTCGACGAATACCAGGACACCTCCGTCGCCCAGCGCCTCCTGCTCTCCGCCCTCTTCGGCAGCGGCCCCGGCACCGGCGAGCCGACCGGGCACGCCGTCACCGCCGTCGGCGACCCCTGCCAGGCCATCTACGGCTGGCGCGGCGCCTCCGTCGCCAACCTGGACGACTTCCCGAGCCACTTCCCGCACGCCGACGGCACCCCCGCGACCCGCTACGCCCTCAGCGAGAACCGCCGCAGCGGCGGCCGCCTCCTCCACCTCGCCAACGGGCTCGCCGCGCCCCTGCGCGCCATGCACGAGGGCGTCGAGGCGCTGCGCCCCGCCCCCGGCGCCGAGCGCGACGGGCTCGTCCGCTGCGCCCTGCTGCCCACGCACACCGAGGAGACCGCCTGGCTCGCGGACTCCATCGCCCACCTCGTGCGCACCGGCAAGGCGCCCGGCGAGATCGCCGTGCTGTGCCGCACCGCCGGCGACTTCCCGGAGATCCAGGCCGCGCTGGTCGCCCGCGACATCCCGGTCGAGGTCGTCGGCCTCTCCGGACTGCTCCACCTCCCCGAGGTCGCGGACCTGGTCGCCGTCTGCGACGTCCTCCAGGACCCGGGCGCCAACGCCTCCCTCGTCCGCCTGCTCACCGGCCCCCGCTGGCGGATCGGCCCCCGCGACCTGGCCCTGCTCGGCCGCCGGGCCCGCCTCCTCGTCCACCGCGCCACCCACAGCGACGAGGACTACGACCCGGACCGCAGGCTCGCCGAGGCCGTCGAGGGGATCGACCCGGCCGAGGTGATCTCCCTCGCCGACGCCCTCGACACCTTCCTGGACGCGGGCGGCGAGGAGGACGACCGGCTTCCGTTCTCCGCCGAGGCCCGGATCCGCTTCGCCCGCCTCGCCGCCGAACTGCGCGACCTGCGCCGCTCGCTCGCCGACCCCCTGATGGACGTCCTGCACCGGGTCCTCACCACCACCGGCCTGGAGGTCGAGCTCTCCGCGTCCCCGCAGGCCCTGGCCGCCCGCCGCCGCGAGACCCTGGGCAACTTCCTCGACGTCGCCGCCCGCTTCGCCGCCGTCGACGGCGAGGCCACCCTGCTCGCCTTCCTCGGCTTCCTGCACACCGCCGTCCAGTACGAGAAGGGCCTGGACAACGCGCTGCCCGGCGGCGAGAACACCGTCAAGGTCCTCACCGCCCACAAGTCCAAGGGCCTGGAGTGGGATGTCGTCGCCGTGCCCGGACTGGTCACCGGCCAGTTCCCCAGCGGCCAGTCGCGGGACGCCTGGACCTCCCAGGCCAAGGTCCTCCCGCACGCCCTGCGCGGCGACACCGCCACCCTGCCCGCCCTCCACAGCTACGACGCCAAGGGGCTCAAGGGCTTCAAGGAGGAGATGAAGGAGCACCAGCACACGGAGGAGCTGCGCCTCGGCTACGTCACCTTCACGCGCCCGCGCACCCTGCTGCTCGGCTCCGGCCACTGGTGGGGCCCCACCCAGAAGAAGCCGCGCGGCCCGTCCGCCTTCCTGCACGCGCTGTACGAGCACTGCGCCGCCGGGTACGGCGAGATCGAGGTGTGGGCGGGCGCCCCGGAGGAGACCGACGAGAATCCGGCCCTGGCCGCGGCGTCCGCCGACCACGCCTGGCCGCTCCCGCTGGACGACACCGCCCTGGCCCGCCGCCGGGCCGCCGCGGACACGGTGCTGGAGCTGCTGTCCCGGCCGGAGCCCCCGGACGTACCGGCCGACGCGCCGGAGGTCCCGGCCCCCCGCACGCCCGCCCGTCTCACCCCCGAGGAGACGCGCACCCTCGCCTCCTGGGACCGGGACCTCGACGCGCTGGCCGGGGAGCTGCGCCGGGCCCGCGCCACCGTGCGCGACGTCCTCGTCCCCGCCTCGCTCTCCGCCACCCAGCTGCTGCGCCTCGCCGACGACCCGGACGCCTTCGCCCGGGAGCTGGCCCGGCCCATGCCCCGCCCGCCGCAGCCCGCCGCCCGCCGGGGTACCCGCTTCCACGCCTGGGTGGAGTCCCGGTTCGAGGAGCTGCCGCTGCCCATGCTCGGCCCCGACGAGCTGCCCGGCGGCGACGACGGCGACACCGACATCGCCGACGAGCGCGACCTCGCCGACCTGAAGGAAGCCTTCGAGCGGACCCCGTACGCCCGCCGCACCCCGTACCGGGTGGAGACGCCGTTCCAGATCACCCTGGCCGGCCGGGTCATCCGCGGCCGTATCGACGCCGTGTACCGCACGGGGGACACGTACGAGATCGTGGACTGGAAGACCGGCCGCGCCCACACCGCCGACCCGCTCCAGCTCGCCGTCTACCGGCTGGCCTGGGCCGAGCTGCACGGGCTCCCGCTCACCGACGTCACGGCCACCTTCCTCTTCGTCCGCACCGGCGAGGCCGTACGCCCGGCCTCGCTGCCGGGCCGCCGGGAGCTGGAGCGCATCCTCCTGGACGAGCCACCTCCGGCGGACGGATAGGCTGAAGGTCATGAGCGACACCCCGGACAGCGCCGTCCGCACGTACACCGAGCAGCACCGCGCGGCCTTCCTCGACGATCTCGCCGAGTGGCTGCGCATCCCCTCCGTATCCGCTCAGCCGGAGCACGAGGGCGATGTACGGCGCAGCGCCGAGTGGCTGTCGGCCAAGCTGAAGGAGACCGGATTCCCGGTCACCGAGGTCTGGGAGACGGACGGCGCACCCGCCGTCTTCGCCGAGTGGCCCTCCGACGACCCGGCGGCGCCCACGATCCTGGTGTACGGACACCACGACGTCCAGCCCGCCGCCCGCGAGGACGGCTGGAGCAGCGAGCCGTTCGAGCCGGTGATCCGCGACGGCCGGATGTACGGACGCGGCGCGGCCGACGACAAGGGGCAGGTGTTCTTCCACACCCTCGGCGTCCGGGCCCACCTCGCCGCCACCGGTCGCACCGCCCCCGCCGTGCACCTCAAACTGATCGTGGAGGGCGAGGAGGAGTCCGGCTCCCCGCACTTCCGCGACCTGGTCGAGCGCCATGCCGACCGCCTCGCCGCCGACGCCGTGATCGTCTCCGACACCGGCATGTGGAACGAGACCACGCCGACCGTCTGCACCGGTATGCGCGGCCTCACCGAGTGCGAGATCGAGTTCCACGGACCCGGACAGGACATCCACTCCGGCTCCTTCGGCGGCGCTGTCCCCAACCCGGCCACCGAGATCGCCCGCCTCGTCGCCGCGCTGCACGACGCGGACGGAAAGGTCGCCGTCCCCGGTTTCCACGACGGCGTGGCCGAGCTCACCGAGGCCGAGCGTGCGCTCTTCGCCGAGCTGCCGTTCGACGAGGCCGACTGGCTGCACACCGCCAAGTCCCGGGCCGCCTCGGGAGAGACCGGATATTCGACGCTGGAGCGCATCTGGGCCCGCCCGACCGCCGAGGTCAACGGCATCGGCGGCGGCTACCAGGGCGCCGGAAGCAAGACCATCATCCCCTCGTCCGCCCGCGTGAAGATCAGCTTCCGGCTGGTGGCCGGCCAGGACCCGGAGCACATCGAGAAGGTCGTACGAGCCTGGGCCGAGGCCCGTGTTCCGGCCGGGATCAGCCACCGGATCACCTTCCTCCCCGCCACCCGGCCCTGCCTGACGCCCTTGGACCACCCGGCGCTCCAGGCCGTGGCCCGCGCCATGGGCCGGGCGTTCGGCCGGAAGGTCCTCTTCACCCGCGAAGGGGGCTCGGGACCCGCCGCCGACCTCCAGGACGTGCTCGGCGCGCCGGTCCTCTTCCTCGGCATCTCCGTACCGTCCGACGGCTGGCACGCCCCCGACGAGAAGGTCGAGCTGGACCTCCTGTTCAAGGGCGTCGAGACCGCCGCCCACCTCTGGAGCGACCTGGCGGCCGCCCTCCGCTGAATTCTCTGAACGCCCGATCCATCCCGGGGGAGTAGGAAGCACCTGTGAGCACCTTCGACAACGCCACCGCAGACCGGCCCATCGGTCTGACCGCGCCGAGCGGCATCGACCGCGCGGCGCACCACCGCCTCGACGAGGCGTGGCTGTCCGCTGCGTGGAGCCACCCGACGACCCGGGTCTTCGTCGTTTCCGGAGGCCAGGTGCTGATCGACGACACCGACGACGGCACCGAACTCGTGATGACGCCCGCCTTCGAGGCCCCCGTCACCGAGACGCACCGCTATTTCCTCGGCACCGACGAGGACGGCGTCAGCTACTTCGCCCTCCAGAAGGACACCCTGCCGGGCCGCATGGACCAGTCGGCCCGCCCGGCGGGGCTGCGCGAGGCGGGCCTGCTGCTCGGCCCGCGTGACGCCGCCCTGATGGTGCACGCGGTGGCCCTGGAGAACTGGCAGCGGCTGCACCGCTTCTGCTCCCGGTGCGGCGAGCGCACGGTGATCGCGGCGGCCGGCCACATCCGCCGCTGCCCGGCGTGCGGCGCCGAGCACTACCCGCGCACCGACCCGGCGGTCATCATGCTCGTCACCGACGACCAGGACCGCGCCCTGCTCGGCCGCCAGGTGCACTGGCCCGAGGGCCGCTTCTCCACGCTCGCCGGGTTCGTGGAGCCGGGCGAGTCGATCGAGCAGTCCGTGGCCCGCGAGGTCTTCGAGGAGGCCGGCATCACGGTCGGCGAGGTCGAGTACGTCGCCAGCCAGCCCTGGCCGTTCCCGTCCAGCCTGATGCTGGGCTTCATGGCGCGCGCCTCGACGTTCGACATCAACGTGGACGGCGAGGAGATCGAGGAGGCGCGCTGGTTCTCCCGCGAGGAGCTGACCGCCGCCTTCGAGTCGGGCGCGATCCTGCCCCCGTTCGGCATCTCGATCGCCTCCCGGCTGATCGAGCTCTGGTACGGCAAGCCGCTCCCGAAGCCGGTGCGCGCGGGCGCCTGACCGGGCCCGGGCATGACTCCGCCCCCACCGGTGCGTCGACCGGAGGGGGCGGGGTGTCCCGGGGATCAGGCCCCGAGGGCCTGCTTCACCTGGGCCAGGCTCGGGTTCGTCATCACGACGTCCTCGCCGCCGTTCTCAGGAACCACCAGCACGGTCGGGACCGTCTGGTTTCCGCCATTGGCCTTCTCGACGAAGGCGGCCGACTCCGGGTCCTGCTCGATGTTGATCTCGGTGTAGGCGATGCCCTCGCGGTCCATCTGCCCCTTCAGCCGACGGCAGTAGCCGCACCAGGTGGTGCTGTACATCGTCACAGTGCCCGGCATGCTTCGCGCTCCTCTGTCTCTTCGGTACCGGCAAATCCCGTCACGCCCGGACGGCCGCCCACGCGTCTGGTACGTCACACGGGCCGGGGCGTGCGTTGCCGCACGCCAGGTGAACGTATGCGACCCGGCCGCCATTCCCGCCCCGGGGCCCTTGCCAGGACGGGCGGGCGGAACCGCCCCGCATTAGTGCGACGGATACCTCACCCCTGTGGACAACCACCGCACGCGCCCCGGGCGACCTGGCAGCATGGCGGGGTGACATCAGCAACGCACTCCACCCTCTTCCCCCGGGTCCCGGACACCGCGGACGCCGTTCTCGACGGGCTCGACCCCGAGCAGCGCGAGGTGGCCACGGCCCTGCGGGGCCCGGTGTGCGTGCTGGCCGGAGCCGGTACGGGCAAGACGCGGGCCATCACCCACCGCATCGCCTACGGGGTGCGCGCGGGGATACTCCAGCCGGCGAGCGTCCTGGCCGTCACGTTCACCAACCGGGCGGCCGGCGAGATGCGCGGCCGCCTGCGCCAGCTGGGCGCGGGCGGGGTGCAGGCGAGGACGTTCCACTCCGCGGCCCTGCGCCAGCTCCAGTACTTCTGGCCGAAAGCAGTCGGTGGCGAGCTGCCCCGGCTCCTTGAGCGCAAGGTCCAGCTGGTGGCCGAGGCGGCGGCCCGCAGCAGCCTGCGGCTCGACCGCAACGAGCTGCGCGACGTCACGAGCGAGATCGAGTGGGCCAAGGTCACCCAGACCGTCCCCGCCGACTACCCGGCGGTGGTCGCCAAGGCCCAGCGCGACGCCCCGCGCGACCCGGCGGAGATCGCCAAGGTCTACGAGACCTACGAGGAGCTGAAGCGCGAGCGCACGGTGATCGACTTCGAGGACGTGCTGCTCCTCACCGTCGGCATCCTCCAGGACCGGCACGACATCGCCGCCCACGTCCGCCGTCAGTACCAGCACTTCGTCGTGGACGAGTACCAGGACGTGAGCCCGCTCCAGCAGCGGCTGCTCGACCTCTGGCTCGGCGACCGGGACAGCCTCTGCGTCGTCGGCGACGCCGGCCAGACGATCTACTCGTTCACCGGGGCCACCCCGGACCACCTGCTCAACTTCCGCACCCGCCACCCCGGCGCGACGGTCGTCAAGCTGGTCCGCGACTACCGCTCCACCCCACAGGTGGTCCACCTGGCCAACGGGCTGCTCGCCCAGGCCACCGGCCGGGCCGCCGAGCACCGCCTGGACCTGGTCTCGCAGCGGGAGCGCGGCCCCGAGCCCGCCTTCGTGGAGTACGCGGACGAGCCCGCCGAGGCCGAGGGCACCGCCCGTCGCATCCGCGACCTGATCGCGGCGGGCGTCCCGGCCGGCGAGATCGCGGTGCTCTACCGGATCAACGCGCAGTCCGAGGTCTACGAGCAGGCACTCGCGGACGCGGGCGTGCCCTACCAGCTCCGGGGTGCCGAGCGGTTCTTCGAGCGCGCGGAGGTCCGTGAGGCGGGCGTGGCCCTGCGCGGCGCGGCCCGTGCGGGGGGCAACGACTCCCTCCTGGACCACGCGGACGACCTCCCCGCCGAGGTGCGCGCGGTGCTCTCCACCAAGGGCTGGCGCAGCGAGCCGCCCGCCGGGTCCGGCGCGGTGCGCGACCGCTGGGAGTCCCTGGCCGCCCTCGTCAGGCTCGCCGAGGACTTCGAGCGGGCCCACCCGGGGGCGACGCTCTCCGACCTGGTCGCCGAGCTGGACGAGCGGGCCGCCGCCCAGCACGCACCCACGGTCCAGGGCGTCACGCTGGCCTCGCTGCACTCGGCGAAGGGCCTGGAGTGGGACGCGGTGTTCCTGGTCGGGCTGACCGAGGGCATGATGCCGATCACCTACGCCAAGACGGCGGAGCAGATCGAGGAGGAACGCCGGCTGCTGTACGTCGGCGTCACCCGGGCCCGCTTCCACCTCGCCCTGTCCTGGTCGCTCTCCCGGTCGCCCGGTGGCCGGCCCGGACGCCGGCCGACCCGCTTCCTGAACGGGCTCCGTCCCGGCTCCACGGGCCCCGGCGGCCGGAGCGCGGCCGCGGCCGGCCCGGGCGGCGTATCCGTCGGTCCCGGCGGCCGGAACGGCGAGGGCGGCGCGGTCGGCCCCGGCGGCGAGGGCCGGCCGGCGGCGGCCGGGCGGAAGCCCCGGACGCCGGCCCGGTGCCGGGTCTGCGGCAAGACCCTGACGGACGCCGGCGAGATGAAGCTGATGCGCTGCGACGACTGCCCGTCCGACATGGACGAGGCGTTGTACGAGCGGCTGCACGACTGGCGGGCGGCCCGGGCGCGGGAGATCGGCCAGCCCGCCTACTGCGTGTTCACCGACCGGACGCTGATGGCCATCGCGGAAGCGGTGCCCGGTACCGAGGGAGAACTGGCCGGGATCCCCGGGGTCGGCGCGCGGAAGCTGGGCCGCTTCGGCGCTGCCGTTCTGGACATCTGCGCAGGTGGGGACGGGTGTGAGGGCGAGACGGAAGCCCCCGGGGAGATGTGAGAAAAACTCGTCGGAAAAATAGTTTGCGCCCGCCCCAGTCATCACCATAGGTTCTTAACCACGGAAACAGCGGCTTCTCTGAAGCGCTGGCTCCGTGCTGTACTTATCCGAATACGCAGGACCGGCCCGCCGGTCCCCCGAGACGCCGAGAGGAGGCGATTGAAGTGATCAGCATCATCGAGACCAACAAAATGACCGATCTCTCGGTCGTCTCCGCCTGCTCGCTCGGCCTTCTCGCCCGTGCCCCGAAGTCCTCCCTGCGCGCCACCGGTGTGTCCGGCGTCTCCGCCGTCATTCCGATGTCCCTGGCCGGCCTTCCCGTGCGGGAGCGCAATGAGCGACCGACCCAGGCACCGGCAGCAGCAGTAGCGAAGGGACAGGCCCAGGCCTATGCCTTTGCGGCCGTCGGTGCGGGAGCGGAAGCCGGCGTCACCGAGCAGACGATGCACCACCACACGATGTGGGCCTTCCGTGGGCCTGAACCCTGGAGTGATCCAGCCTGATCCAGCATCAGGCCGGCGCCTTCAGGGCCGCGGAACCCCACTCGGGATCCGCGGCCCTTTTGTTTTGCCTCAACGGGCGAGACAACGAGAAGGGGCCTCGGGACAAGCAGGACCTGGTACCAGCCGCCCCCCGGCCAACAGGCCGGAAACGACCAGACGAGGACACCACCACCGTGCAACTCGAAGCGCACGCCCCGTCCGTACCGCCTTCCGACACGATCTCCCCGCCCGGCCTCACGGAGGACTCCACCTTGACCCCCCTCACCGCGCTCACCGCGCTCGACGACGCCATCGAGAACCTCGGCGTACCCGTTCCCTGTCGCGCCTACGACCCGGAGGTCTTCTTCGCCGAGTCGCCGGCCGACGTCGAGTACGCCAAGTCCCTCTGCCGCACCTGTCCGCTTGTCGAGGCGTGCCTCGCCGGCGCCAAGGAGCGCCGCGAGCCGTGGGGTGTCTGGGGCGGCGAGCTCTTCATCCAGGGCGTCGTCGTCGCCCGGAAGCGGCCGCGTGGCCGCCCGCGCAAGAACCCGGTCGCGGCGTGACCGCCGACCTGGGGCTCCCGGCCCTCAAGCCCCTGAAGCGCATCGGAACCATCGACCGTCCCCTCACTCACGACCCCCGAAACCAGGCTCCAATGACCATCCCCACCCCCACATCCGAGCCCGCCGGCTCCGCGACCCCAGACGTCACCATCATCGGCGCGAACGACTCGCGTCAGAACAGGACCCGCGAGATGCAACTCATCCCAGAAGCCCTGGCTCGTGCGCATATGCACGACCGCATGCGCGAAGCCGACGCGGAGCGTCAGGCCGTGCGCCTGATCTCCGCCCGGCGGATGCAGCGCCGCGCCGAGCGCGCCTCGATGCGCGCCCGCCGCGCGCTGGCCATGGCCGTCATGCACTGAGGCGCCCCGGCCGGCCACGGAGGCCCCGCCCGGACGCAGCCGCTCTCTGCGCCCGGCGGACCGCGCCTCCCGGCGCCACCCGCGCAGCAGCACCCCACCCCGGGGCCGATCCGTCCAACGGACCGGCCCCGGGGGCGTGTCGGGGGCGGGGCGGGGTCGGTCGGGGCGGGGGCCCGACCGCCTTGCTCCGTTCGTCCGGCCCCGATCGCTCGGCCAGGTTCGCCCGTCCCGGCCCGCTCGGCCAGGTTCGCTCGGCCAGGTCCGCCCGGCCCGTCCCGGCCCGCCCGGCCCTGCCCGTCCCGGCTAGCCGGCGTCCACCGTTTCGGCGGACCTCGGTGCCGGCGGCACGTGCTCCGGGCCCTGCCCCTCGGAATCCAGGACCTCCGCGTCCGCCTGGTCCGCCTGACCCTCCATGTCCGCCTGGTCCTCCACGTCCTCCGGCGGCAGGAACCCCGGTAGCCAGGACTCGAGTTCGTCGCGGAGCCGGACCGTGGCGCCGAGCTGGCACAGCACCCCGATCGTGCTCAGCGTCACCCGGTGTATCAGCAGGTAGGACGGCGGCAGGTTCAACTGCTTGCCCAACTGGTGGGCCGGGGAGCGCGGGTCTGCTATCCGGGCCGCCTGATGACGCATCCAGCTCCGGCTGAACGTGAACTCCTCCACCTCGGCCGGTTCGATGATCGGCAGCAGGTAGTCCAGCACCGCGTCCGGCTCCAGGTCGATCGAGTCCTTGACGAACCCCTCAGCGCGCAGCATCTCGTAGACCGCGTCCGCGTCGCCCCCCAGCGTCAGCCGCAACGCGTCCCCGATGGTCTGCGGCAGCCCGCCCGGCAGCCGGTCCACCGTCCCGAAGTCCAGCACCCCCAGCCGCCATCGGGCCGCGTCCGCACCCTCGTCGCTCTCGTCGCCCGACGCGCCCGCCTCCGGGTCCGGGGGCAGCAGCCGGAAGTTGCCCGGATGCGGGTCGGCGTGGAGCAGGCCGGTGCGCGCGGGGCCCGAGAAGAGGAACCTCGCGAGCAGCTGGCCGGCCCGGTCGCGCTGCCCGGCCGTGCCGCCGGCGATCACATCGGCCAGCGGGACACCGTCCATCCACTCGGTGACCAGCACCTGTGCCGACTGGTGGACCACCTCCGGAACCACCACGTCGGGATCGTCCGCGAACTCCTCCGCGTGGGCCCGCTGGGACCCCGCCTCCTGCTCGTAGTCCAGCTCCTCCGACACCCGGTCGCGCAACTCCATGATCAGCGGCTTGATGTCCATGCCCGGAACCAGCGGGCCCAGCAGCCGCGCGAACCGGCTGAGCTGGGTCAGGTCCGAGAGCAGTGCCTCGCCCGCGCCCGGGTACTGCACCTTCACGGCCACGTCCCGGCCGTCGTGCCACACCGCCCGGTGCACCTGGCCGATGGACGCCGCGGCCGACGGCCTGTCGTCGAAGGTCAGGAACAGCTCCCGCCAGTCCTCGCCGAGCCGCTCGGCCAGGACCGCGTGCACCGTACCGCTCGGCATGGGCGGCGCGGCCTCCTGGAGTTTGGTGAGCGCCGCGCGGTAGGGCCCCGCGACCTCCTCGGGCAGTGCGGACTCGAAGACGGACAGGGCCTGGCCGAGCTTCATCGCCCCGCCCTTCAGCTCACCGAGGACCTTGAAGAGCTGGTCGGCGGTGCGCTGCTGCACCTCGCGGGCCACCAGCTCCGCCGATTTCCCGCCGATGCGCTTGCCCAGCCCCCAGGTGGCACGGCCGGCGAAACCCAACGGCAGCGCGGCCAGCTTGGCGGTACGGGTGACCGCCTTCCGGGGAAGATCAGACATATGCCCCTCCAATTCCCAGACTGCCGCGCTGCGTGCGGCGGTTACCCGGCCATTGTGTCGTGCGCCGTGCCGGCTCCGGAGGCGCGGACCCCCTCAGTGTGACCGGCGGCGCCACAGGAACAGTCGACGTGCGCCCCGATCCGTTCCGACCTCCAGTCCAACAGCGGCAGCGCCGCCTCCCATCGTGCACCGGTACTCACGGGCAGCTCGCCGTCTAGGAAGGCCAGCGCGTGTGCCGCGGCGAGCCCTGCCGCCGCCGTCGCAAGACCCAGGTCACATGCCTGGGCGGCGCGGCGCCGCCCGGACTGCCACTGCGCCAGCATGCGCGGCCACTGCGGGTCCCGGTCCCGCCGGTGCAGCTGGAGGCAGCCGGCGCAGGCCGTGCCGCCGGGCAGGACCAGGGGCCCGACGAACCCGGTGGCCTCCATCACCCCCGCGTACAGATGAGGTGTGCCCGAGGAGATCCACGGCTCGGCGGTACCCGGATCGGGGACGTACGCCGACAGCCCGTCGCGTGGGGCGACCACGATCAGCGACAGCCCGGGCTCGTGCCCGGCCGGACCGCAGCCCGCCGCCCCGGGCGCCCGTGGCCCCGGGCCGGGGGCGGAGCGCCGGACCAGTTGCCGGGCCGCCATGTCCCTGCGCTCCCCGACGGCGGAGGCGGGCAGCCCGCCCGGGGACACGTCACCCGGCTCCGTACACCCGCCGTCCAGGACCTCCACCCGGCCGACCCCCGCTCCGGAGAGCACCGCCGCGATGGTCGCGCCGACCCTGCCAGCGCCCCGGACCTGCACGCGCATCGAGCGGCGGGCCGCGAGTCTGCGCATCCCGCCGCCGGGCTCGGGATGCACGACGGAGAGCGAGGCAAGGTCGGGCCGGTGACGCTCCAGGACGTCGGACCTGGCCCGCAGCGCTTCCGCCGCCGGACCGCCCGCCCGTACGTCGTCCACGAGTCCGGCGTCCACCAACCGCGTCACCAGGGTGTCCACATGACGCTCGCTCAAGTCCATCGCCCTGGCCTCTTCGCGGAGCAGCGGCATGCCTCTGGTGCCGTCGAGCAGTTCCATGAAACAGCTCGTCGCGATATCCATCGGGCCGACCTTCACCGCATGCGCGGGTGTCACTCCGAATTGCACGGTGTCCCCGCCCCGCCAAGCGCGGCGCAGTGCGGGCTTCAACATCGGATGCACGGCTTCCCCCGGTCTGTGTGTCTGTGACTCCGCTGTGCGTGACTCTGCTGTGTTCCATTGCCAGAATGCAGCGGGGTGCGGAGACGTGCGGAAAGTTATCCACAGGCGTGGGCATTAGTCGTTCAAATGGTGCAAGGCGTGGCGCTGATCATGGAGAACCGTGCCGGAGGCGGGACTTCCCCCGCGCACAGCGGGTAACGTCGAGTCGTGCCCGCCGACCCGTCGCCCGGTTCCGCCGGGGAGCCTGCCGTGCCCGGCGCCGGACCCCGCCGGCGCGGTGCGGATCCTGCCCGCCGCGCCTCCGCGACCAGCGCGGTCGAGGTCCGCAGAAGCGCCCGCCGCAGCAGAACGGTCTCCGCCTACCGTGAGGGCGACCGGACGATCGTGCTCATCCCCGCCCGCATGTCCGAGGCCGAGGAGCGGCGCTGGGTGGACGTGATGCTCGACAGACTCGCCGCCCAGGAGAGCAGGCGCGTCCTCGGCGACACCGAGCTCGCCGAACGGGCGGAGCGCCTGTCCGCCCAGTACTTCGCGGGCCGGGCCAGACCCGCCTCCGTGCGATGGGTGACCAACCAGAACACCCGGTGGGGCTCGTGCACCCCGTCCGAGGGCAGCATCCGGCTGTCGCACCGGCTGCAGGGCATGCCGGAGTACGTCGTGGACTATGTGCTCGTCCACGAACTCGCCCACCTCCTGGTGCCCGGGCACGGGCCGCGGTTCTGGCGGCTGCTGGACGCCTACCCCCGCACCGAGCGCGCCCGCGGCTATCTGGAGGGTGTGGTGGCCGCCGACCGGCTGCCGCACCTGCCCGCCGCGCGCGGCGAGTGACGGGTGGTGGCGCCGGGTGAGCGGTGTCGGGTGTTTCTGTACCGGGTCTGTACCGGCTTCGCCCAGTGCCGGAGTTTGCGGATAGCCTGACGCGACGCATTCACCTTCCGGATGGGGGACGGTCGTTACGCATGGCCAGGGAATTCCAGCGCGGCCACAAGGCCAAGATCAGCGATCTCACGCCGGGGACGGACCTGTACGTTGGGGTGCAGATCGCCGGCCCGGGACTGAGCTTTGACATCAGCTGCTTCGGGCTCGATGCCAATGAACAGCTCTCCGACGACCGGTATTTCATCTTCTTCAATCAGCCGAAATCTCCCGAGGAGTCCATTCAGCTGCTCGGGGCCCAGGCCGGTGACACCGAGTCGTTCCGCGTCACCCTGGACCGCATTCCGGCGAACATCCACAAGCTGTCGTTCACCGCGACCGTGGACGGTGCCGGGCAGATGTCGCAGGTCGGTCCCGGATACATCCGGATCGTCGCGGGCGGCGAGGAAGTCGTCAGGTACGCGTTCAACGGCTCGGAGTTCAGCACCGAGCGCGCGGTCATGCTGGGCGACTTCTACCTCAAGGACGTCTGGCGCTTCGCGGCGGTCGGCCAGGGCTTCGACGGTGGCCTCGACGCGCTGCTGAAGAACTTCGGAGGCGAGGTCGCCGAGGAGCAGCCGGCCGCCGCCGCGCCGCCGCAGGGTGTCGCCCCCTCGTTCGCCCCGCCGGCCCAGGCTGCCCCGGCTCCGTCCTTCGGCGCCCCGGCAGCCCCTCCGGCACCCCAGGCGCCTCAGGTTCCTCAGCCCGCGCCCGCCTTCGGGACCCCGCCGGCCCCGGCCCCCGCCGCGCAGCAGCAGATGCACGCCGCGCCGACGATCGCCGCCCCGATGGCCCCGCCCGGCGGCACCATGCCTCCGCCGCCCGCCCCGTCCCCCTACGGGCAGCCCGGCCAGCAGCCGCAGCAGCAGTTCGGGCAGCAGCCCCACCAGCCCCAGCAGCAGTTCGGGCAGGTTCCCGGCCAGGCGCCCGCCCCCTACGGACAGCAGGCCCCGTCCCCGTACGGCCAGCAGCCCCCCGGCATGCCGCCGGGCGGACAGGGCATGCCCGGTGGCATGCCGCAGGCCGCCGGAGCCGGTCTTCAGGCCGCGCTCCAGCCGTACAAGGAGACCCCGACCGGACAGCGCTGGACGCCGCAGAACCGGCAGCTCATGCGGGTCGACCTGACCATGGGCGGTACCGGAGTGCTCGCCCGGCAGGGCAGCATGGTGATGTACCAGGGCAAGGTCGACTTCAGCTACAAGGGCGCGGGTTTCGCCGGCCGCATGGTGGGCAACGCCACCGGCCAGGAGATGCAGCTCATGCGCTGTACCGGCCGGGGTCAGGTCTTCCTCGCCGAGGAAGGCGCCCATCTGCACTCCATCGAGCTCCAGGGCGACGGAGTCTGCGTCTCCGCCGAGAACGTGCTCGCCTTCGACGAGTCGCTCCAGTACGAGGTCCGCCGCATCGAGGGCCACGGCATCCCGGGCGGCGCCCTGTTCACCATGCAGTTCCAGGGCTCCGGCACGCTCGTCGTCAAGACGCACGGCGTCCCCGTCGTCCTGCCGGTCACCCCGACCACCTTCGCCGACTGCAACGCCGTGGTGGCGTGGTCGTCCGCGTCCCAGGTGATCGTCTCCAGCCAGGTCCGGCTGCGCCGCAACTCCTATCCCGGACACAGCGGGGAGACCGTGAACCTCCAGTTCCGGGGCGCGCCCGGCAACTTCATCGTCGTCCAGCCCTACGAGGTCTGAGGGAGCCCGTCATGAACCAGCAACTCGCGGGCTACGCCCCGACCCCCGTCACGGCACGGATGGAGAACCACGGCCATTCCATGCTGAAGGTCGCCATGGCGACCGGTCAGGACCTCTACGCGCGCACCGGCTCGATGGTCGCGTACGAGGGCTTCATCCAGTACGAGCCCAACCCGCCCGCCGTCCGCCAGATCGCCGCGCAGTGGATCACCGGCGAGGGCGCGCCCCTCATGAAGTGCACCGGCGACGGGCTGCTCTACCTCGCCGACTACGGCGCCGATGTCGTCGTCATCAACCTCAACAACGACTCCCTCTCGGTCAACGGCACCAACGTCCTCGCCTTCGACGGCCACCTCACCTGGGGCGTCGAGCGGGTCAAGGGCCTCGCCAAGTTCGCCGGCCAGGGCCTGTGGAACGTCAGCATCGCGGGGACCGGCTGGGTCGCGATCACCTCGCGCGGCACGCCGCTCGTGGTGGACTGCGGACGCGGCGAGGACGAGACGTACGTCGACCCGGACGCGCTGGTCGCCTGGTCCCCGAACCTCAAGGTGAAGGGCAAGCGCAGCTTCAAGGCGTCCTCGCTCATCGGGCGGGGCAGCGGCGAGGCGTTCCAGATGGCCTTCTCCGGCCAGGGGATCGTCGTCGTCCAGCCGAGCGAGGACAGCACCGACCGGCTGCGCGTCCGGCACTGACGGGGAGGGAGAACACACCATGCAGAGTTCGCTTTTCGGCCTCACGGAACAGCAGTCCCAGGAGCGCTACACCATCCAGAACCCGCAGCTTCTGCGGGTCGCGCTGACCGGCCACGACGACGTCCTCGCCCGCAAGGGCGCCATGGTCGCCTATCAAGGGCTGATGGAGTTCGACGGCGAGTACCAGTCGAACGCCCAGCGCCGCTCCCGCGCCCACACCGGTGAGGGCCTGGACCTGATGCGCTGCTCCGGGCAGGGCACCGTCTACTTCGCCAACCTGGCGCAGTACATCCACGTCGTGGACGTCGACCACGACGGCCTGACGGTGGACAGCTCCTACGTCCTGGCGCTCGACTCCTCGCTGCACACCGAGGTCATCGCGGTCGACAGCCAGTACGGCATCTCGGGCACCGGCAAGTACCAGCTCAACATCTCCGGCACCGGCAAGGTCGCCCTGATGACCTCGGGCCAGCCGCTGATGATGCAGGTCACGCCCGACAAGTACGTCAGCGCCGACGCCGACGCGATCGTCGCCTGGTCGACCTCGCTGCGGGTGCAGATGCAGGCCCAGACGCACTCCTCGGGAGTCTTCCGCCGGCGCGGGAACACCGGCGAGGGCTGGGAGCTCAGCTTCCTCGGGCAGGGCTTCGCCCTGGTGCAGCCGAGCGAGCTGATGCCGCCGCAGAACGCCCAGATCGGACAGGGCCTCGCCGCCCAGTACGGCATGGGCCAGAACGGCGCACACGGCCAGAACCAGAACAACGCCTGGAACTGAGCCGACGACGGCAAACGGTAAGGGGCGGCCTCCCGGAGGCCGCCCCTTACCGCTGTGGTCGTACGAGGGCTACCGGCCGCCCTCCAGCACCGCGCGCGTACGCTCGACCAGCCGGACCACAGAGGCGTCGCCGACTCCGGCCACCTCGTCGTACGCGAACCAGCGCAGGTCCAGGGATTCGTCGCTGATGCTCTCCGTCGCGCCCGCCGGCGCCACCGCCGCGTACTGCACGTCCAAGTGCCAGTGGCACGGCGCGGGGATCGGATGCCGGTCCAGGATGACCGGCCCGCCCGGCAGCAGCGTCAGCCCGGCGATCCCGGACTCCTCCGTCGCCTCCCGCAGCGCGGCCGCCGCGAGCGTGGCGTCACCGGGCTCGCAGTGGCCGCCCATCTGCAGCCACATCCGCAGCTTGCGGTGCAGCGTGAGCAGCACCCGGCCGCGCTCCGGGTCGACGACCAGGGCGCTGGCCGTCAGATGACCGGCCCCGCAGGACTTCCACATGCCGTCCCGATGGCGCGCGAGGTGCTCCAGATAGGCGTCTCGCAGCTCCTCCTGGGCGGCGCCGGCCCCCGCCCCGTACCCCTTGAGTACGAGGACGGCGTCGTCATGCAGGCTCACTTGTCGGTGTCGTCCTTGCCGTCGTCGTCACCCTTGTCCGTGGCGTCGTCCGGGGCGTCCGCCCCCGGCGCGGGCTTCTTCGGGCCGTTCGCCGCCTCGCCGAGCATCTTGTCCAGCTCCGAGAAGTCCATCTGCTCGTGGTGGACGAAGCCGTCCGGATCGTCCAGGTCGTGAGCGGTCGGGAGCATGTCGGGGTGCTCCCACAGCGCGTCGCGCCCTTCGAGGCCGCGGGCGTCCGTGAGCGAGGCCCACAGCCGCGAGGCGTCCCGCAGCCGGCGCGGACGCAGCTGGAGGCCGATGAGCGTGGCGAACGTCTGCTCGGCGGGGCCACCGGACGCACGGCGCCGGCGCATCGTCTCGCGCAGCGCGTCGGCCGAGGTCAGCCGGGACTTCGCGGCGGCGTGCACCACGGCGTCCACCCAGCCCTCGACCAGCGCGAGGGCCGTCTCCAGGCGGGCCAGGGCCGCCTTCTGCTCCGGCGTCTCCTCCGGCTGGAACATGCCCTGCTGAAGGGCCTCCTGGAGCTGCTCGGGCTGCGAGGGGTCGAACTGGCCGACCACGTCCTCCAGCTTGCTGGTGTCGACCTTGATACCGCGCGCGTAACCCTCGACGGCGCCGAACAGGTGCGAGCGGAGCCACGGGACGTGGGCGAAGAGCCGCTGGTGGGCGGCCTCGCGGAGCGCCAGGTACAGCCGCACCTCGTCCTGCGGAACCGACAGGTCCTTGCCGAAGCGCTCCACATTCAGCGGGAGGAGCGCGGCCCGGCCCGCCGGGCCCAGCGGCAGCCCGATGTCGGTCGAGCCGACCACCTCGCCCGCCAGCACGCCGACGGCCTGCCCGATCTGCTGGCCGAACATCGCGCCGCCCATCGACCGCATCATGCCGATCAGCGGGCCCGCCATCGCCTGCATCTCCTCGGGCAGCACATCACCCATGGCGAGGCCCACACGCTCGGCGACCGGGTCGACCAGCTGCTGCCAGGCCGGGAGCGTCGCCTCGACCCACTCCGCGCGGCTCCACGCCACGCTGGAGATGGCACCGGACGGCATCGACGTCACCCCGTCCAGCCAGAGGTCGGCCAGGCGCAGCGCCTCGTCGACCGCGGAGCGCTCGGCCGGGCCCACGCTCGCGTCCTTGGAGCCGTCCGCTGTGCCCTGCGACACCGTCTGGCGGGCGATCTGCTTGGCCATGTCCCAGTTGACCGGCCCGCCCTCGTAGCTCAGCATCTGGCCGAGCTGCTGGAAGGCCGCGCCCAGGTCGTTCGGGTTCATCGAGCCGAACATGGCGGCGAAGGGGTTGTCACCGCCCGCGCCGGGGCCGAAGCCGAACGGGTTCGCCGGACCGCCCGAACCCTGCCCACCTCGGGTGGGGTCGTTCTTCTTGCCCTGGTCGCCGTCGTCCGGCTCCTCCGGCGGAAGGCCGAATCCGAATGGGGTGTCACTCACGGGTTTCCTCGGCTCGTAGGGCCGCCGGGGGAACCGACGGCGACTGCCCGACATCACCATCCAGCGTAGACACCAAGTCCGCTCAGGGCCTCAGTGCTCCGCCCGGTCCAGCCCTGCGGCAGGATGGACGCCACCTGGTACGTACGTGTCACGCGGGTACGTACTGAAGACAACCGCTGGAGACGCCCGGTGAGTTCCCCAGATCCGCAGGTTCGCGCAGCGCGAAACCTGGCCGACCCGTCACCCGAGAAGAAATCCGTCCCCGGCCGCCCCGGAGGCCGCGGCCCGGTCGTGGCCGTCACCGGAGCCGCGACGGGCGTCGGTGAGCTGCTCACCGCACGCCTCGCCGCCTCCGATGAGATCAAGCAGGTCATCGCCATCGACGAGCGCCGGGGCGAGGTCTCCGACGCGACCTGGCACCTCCTCGACGTCCGCGACCCCGCCATCGCCGAGAAGCTGCGCGGCGCGGACGTCGTCGTCCACCTGGCGCTCGACCTCGACCTGGAGACCGATCCCGCCGCACGCACCGCCTACAACGTGCGCGGCACCCAGACCGTGCTGACCGCGGCCGCGGCCGCCGGGGTCCACCGCGTCGTGCTGTGCACCTCCGCGATGGTCTACGGGGCGCTGCCCGACAACGACCTCCCGCTCGCCGAGGACGCGGAGCTGCGGGCCACCGCCGAGGCCACCGGCGTCGGCGACCTGCTGGAGATCGAACGGCTCGGCCGCCGCGCCCCGCGCGCCCACCCCGGGCTGCACGTCACCGTCGTCCGCCCCGCCGTGCTCGTGGGCGGTACGGACACCGCGCTGACCCGCTACTTCGAGTCGCCCCGGCTGCTCGTGGTCGCCGGATCCCGGCCCGCCTGGCAGTTCTGCCACGTGGAGGACCTGGTCACGGCGCTGGAGTACGCCGCCCTGGAGAAGATCGACGGGGAGTTCGCGGTCGGCTGCGACGGCTGGCTGGAACAGGAGGAGGTCGAGGAGCTGAGCGGGGTGCGCCGGATGGAGCTCCCCTCCGCCGTCGCGCTGGGTGCCGCAGCCCGGCTGCACCGGATCGGCCTCACCCCCTCGCCCGCGGGCGACCTGGCGTACACCATGCACCCCTGGGTCGTCAGCGTCAGCCGGCTGCACGACGCGGGCTGGCGCCCGGCCTGGACCAACGAGGAGGTGCTCGCCGCGCTCCTGGAAGAGGTGGAGGGACGCCACACCGTCGCCGGCCGCCGCCTCGGCCGCAAGGACGCCACCGCGGCCGGTGCCGCCGGGGCGACCGTCGCCCTCCTCGGCACCGCGGCCCTGGTGCGCCGCGCCCGCAAGGCCCGCCGCCGCATCTGAGCACCCTGTAGGAGGCTCCAAGCCGGGGCGCGGCCCGCCGGGTGAATCGGCAATTCCGTGTTGTCGGCGCGGTACGGCACGATGGGGTCATGGCACTCACGTACGACCACCCCGGCGAGCAGACGGCGCAGGACCCGATCCGGCTGCTGGACATCCGTGACGCGCCGCTGTCGGTGGACGAGGTCTTCCGGGCGGCCGGTGACGACGCGGCGGGCGGCACCACCCTCTTCGTCGGCACCGTGCGTGACCACGACGGAGGACAGGACGTCGACGGCCTCGGCTACTCGTGCCACCCCTCGGCCGCCGACGAGCTGCGCCGGGTGGCGGAGAAGGTCGTCGCCGACTTCCCGGTCCGGGCGCTGGCCGCCGTCCACCGGGTGGGTGAATTGCGGGTGGGCGACATCGCGGTCGTCGTGGCGGTCTCCTGCCCCCACCGCGCGGAGGCGTTCGCGGCGTCCCGCAAGCTCATCGACGACCTCAAGCACGAGGTTCCGATCTGGAAGCACCAGCGTTTCTCGGACGGTACGGAGGAATGGGTCGGCGCCTGCTGAGCGCAAACCGGAACGGCGGGAATCCGCCCCGATTTGCGTAACCGCACCCCTGCCACGAGCGTTGGTTTTCCAGACGGTTAATCTGCTGATCGGCCAGACGGCCGCATCAGGGGGTAGGGAGGTCGCCATGGCAGCGCTCGCCTGGTTGTTGATTCCGCTTTTCGCCGCTTTCGGCGCGGCGATATGGGGAAGCTGGGCCGCCCGCAACCGCACTACCGGTGACGTCACCGAACTCGCCGGGTACGCGCGGTTCCGCGAAGCCATGGAGAAGCCCCACTCCGGTTCCGAACCGGTGGAGCAGATATCGAACGTCTGAGGCCGCGTCCGGAGTCTTCGACCCGCGCGCCCCGGGCCCCGTACGGACCGGCCCCGGCGGTGCACTGAGAGACCCTTCCCGTACTGTCGTTCCATGCCACGCCGCACCGCGACGATGCTCGCCTCCACCCTGATTCTGATCGCGCTGCTCTGCGCAGGCGTGCTGATCAAAGTGCCGTACTCGGAGATGTCTCCCGGTCCGACGGTGAACACGCTCGGTGACGTCGAGGGCGACCCGGTTCTGCGGATCACCGGTCACAAGACGTACAAGACGTCCGGCAACCTCAACATGACGACGGTCCGCGTCACCGGCGCCGACTACAGCATGAACCTGGTCGAGGCCGTCTCCGGATGGCTGGGGCATGACAGCGTCGTCGTACCGCACGACACCCTCTACCCGGACGGCAAGACCGAGGAGGAGTCGACGCAGGAGAACGCCGAGGAGTTCAGCCAGTCCCAGGAGAGCGCCAAGGTCGCGGCCCTCAAGGAGCTGAACATCCCGGTCACCTCGTACGTCGTGGTTTCCAGCGTCGTCAAGGGCAGCCCGTCGCAGGGCAAGCTGCACGCGGGCGACATCATCAAGAACGTCGACGGCACCGCGGTCGAGCAGCCCGGGGACGTCGCGAAGCTCGTCACCAAGCACAAGCCCGGCCAGGACGTCACCTTCACGGTGATCCCGGCCAAGACCGCGGCGGCGGCCGAGAAGGCCGGCAAGAAGCCCGAGGGCACCGAGAAGGTCACCCTGACCACGGTGAAGGCCCCCGAGGGGGACCGTGCGATCGTCGGCATCCAGGCGGGGACCGACCACACCTTCCCCTTCGGCATCGACATCAAGCTCGCCGATGTGGGCGGTCCGAGCGCGGGGCTGATGTTCTCCCTGGGCATCCTCGACAAGCTGACCCCGGGGCAGCTGACGGGCGGCAGGTTCATCGCGGGCACCGGCACGATCGACGACGCCGGCAAGGTCGGCCCGATCGGCGGGATCACCATGAAGCTGGTCGGCGCGCGCGAGGCGGGCGCACGCTACTTCCTGACCCCCGACGACAACTGCGAGTCCGCCGCGGCGGACACCCCCGACGGGCTCACCCTGATCCGGGTCAAGACCATCGACGACGCCAGGAAGTCCCTGGACAAGCTCCGCGCGGGGGACACGGCCGGGCTGCCGAGCTGCTCGGCGGGCTGACCGCGCCCCCGCGACACAGGGCGGACGGTCAGGACTCGAAGGTGGCCGCCAGCGCCTCCGCCAGCCCCGGCACGAGACCGGCTCCGGTCAGCACCTCGGTCGCCGAGTCCTTCTCCCGCAGGCGTACGGCGGACTCGCGCGCCCCGTCCCGCAGGACGGCCACGGTCATCCGCACCTCCTGTCGGTCGGGGTGCTCGGCGACCCACTTGGTCAGCCGTTTGTCGTCGAGCCCGTCCGGCACGGACGCCTCGGCGGACGGCGGCAGCATCAGGCGCTCCACCGTCATCGCGCACCCGGCGACCGCGTCGGGCCAGGCGATCGTCGCGAGGAACTCGTCCAGAGCCGTGCCCGCGGGCAGCTCCTCCTGTTCCACGGGGGTCAGCGCGGCGCCCTTCGCACCGTCGTCGTCAAGGCCGAGCTGGGAGGCGAGGCCGGGTTCCTGGGCCCGCAGTCGCGCGGTGTCGACCAGGGCGAAGAGGCGGGCCGGCTGGTCCCAGCCGAGGGTGGAGACGTACTCGTCGATTTCGAGCACCGCGACGGTGAGCGGGCTCGCGGCCATCGGGGGGCCTGAGGGGGAAACGTTGGACATGGGCAACATCCTGCCTCCTTCCGCCCCCGTAACGGGAACTAGGTAAAGCATCAGTAAGTTGAAGGGATGGGCTCTACGATCGCTGGGCCCGCTCCACACGACCCGCGAACTTCGAGGTGCGCACGTTGGCTTTCCAGATGCCGGACCGCGGCGGAGGCCCGACCGGGCCACGGATCAGAGTCGGCCGCCCGTCCCGGCGCGCCCGAACCCTGCTCATGACTCTGGGCGTCCTGGCGATTCTCGCCATGGCGTTCGTCATGTTCGCCGGGTTCTGGACGGACTGGCTCTGGTACAGGTCGGTCGCGTATTCGTCCGTCTTCACCACCACCCTGTGGACCAAGATCGGACTGTTCCTCGTCTTCGGACTGCTGATGGCCCTGGCCGTCGGCCTGAACATCTGGCTCGCGCACCGGCTCCGGCCGCCGCTGAGCGCGATGTCGCTGGAGCAGCAGAGCCTGGACCGCTACCGGATGGGCCTCGCCCCGTACAAGAAGTGGGTGCTGCTCGCGGTCACCGCGCTGGTCGGTCTGATCGCCGGCGCCTCCGCCTCGGGTCAGTGGCGGACCTGGCTGATGTACGTGAACGGCGTGTCGTTCGGACAGAAGGACCCCCAGTTCCATCTGGACGTGTCGTTCTACGCCTTCGACCTGCCCTGGTACCGCTTCCTGCTGGGCTTCGGCTTCGCGGCCACGGTGCTCTCGCTGATCGCCGCCGCGCTGACCCACTACCTGTACGGCGGGCTGCGTGTCACCAGCCCCGGCGCGCGGGCGACGGGCGCGGCCACCGGCCATCTGTCGGTGCTGCTCGGGGTCTTCGTCGCGCTGAAGGCCGTGGCGTACTGGCTCGACCGGTACGGCCTGGCGGTGAAGTCCAGTGACTTCAAGGCCACGGACAACTGGACGGGTCTGCGGTACGTGGACGCCAACGCGTACCTTCCGGCGAAGACGATCCTGTTCTGCATCGCCGCGATCTGCGCCGTGCTGTTCTTCGCGACGCTCTGGCGGCGCACCTGGCAGCTGCCGGTGATCGGCTTCGGCCTCATGGTCCTCTCGGCCATCCTGATCGGCGGCCTCTACCCGGCCATCGTGCAGAAGTTCCAGGTCCAGCCGAACGAGCAGGCCAAGGAAGCCCCGTTCATCCGGAAGAACATCGAGGCCACGCGCGACGCGTACGACATCGACGACGCGCAGGTCTCGGACTACACGGGCAAGTCCACCGAGGACGACGACGCCAAGCTCCGGGCGAGTGCGGACGCCGCCGCGAGCTACCGGGTGATGGACCCCAACGTCGTCTCGCCGGCCTTCCAGCAGCTCCAGCAGAAGAGGAACTACTACCAGTTCCCCAAGACGCTGGACGTCGACCGCTACAAGGACGACGCGGGCAAGGAGCAGGACACGGTCATCGGTCTGCGCGAGCTCAACATCGAGGGCATCCCCAAGCGCAACTGGATCAACGACCACTTCACCTACACCCACGGCTACGGCGCCATCGCCGCCCGCGGGACCACGACCGGTAAGAACCCGAAGGGGTCTCCCGACTTCACCGAATCCGGGCTGCCGACCACCGGCGACCTGGGCACGTACAAGCAGGAGATCTACTACGGCGAGAAGACCGAGCAGTACTCCATCGTCGGCGGGCCCCAGAAGGAGCTCGACTACGAGGAGGACGGCGAGAAGACCACCAGCTACAAGGGCGACAGCGGGGTCAGTCTCTCCAACACGTTCAACCGCGCCGCGTACGCGGTGGCGTTCAGCGAGCCGCAGATCCTCTACTCGGGCGCCATCGGCGACGGTTCGCGGATCCTCTACAACCGCACGCCCAAGGAGCGCGTCGAGGCGGTGGCCCCCTGGCTCACCATCGACGGCGACGCCTACCCGGCCGTGGTGAACAAGCGCATCCAGTGGGTGGTCGACGCCTACACGACGACCAACGGCTATCCGTACGCCTCGCGCACCACGCTCGGTGACACCACGGCCGACTCGCTGACCACCAACCAGCGCGCGGTCGTCGCCCAGCAGAACCAGGTCAACTACATCCGCAACTCGGTGAAGGCCACCGTCGACGCGTACGACGGCACGGTCACGCTGTACGAGTGGGACACGCAGGACCCGGTCCTGAAGACCTGGCGCAAGGCGTTCCCCGGGACCGTGAAGCCCAAGGCGGACATCCCGCAGGAGCTGATGGACCACCTGCGCTACCCGCAGGACCTGTTCAAGGTGCAGCGCGAGCTGCTGACCCGCTACCACGTCACGAGCCCCGCCCAGTTCTACAGCGGCAGTGACGCATGGCAGGTCCCGGACGACCCGACCAACAAGGAGTCCGGCTCCGTCCCGCCGTACTACCTGAGCATAAAGATGCCGGGTCAGACGGCTCAGAAGTTCTCGCTGACCACGACGTTCACGCCGAAGGGGCGGCCCGACCTAGGGGCGTTCATGGCGGTGGACGCCGATGCGGCCAGCAAGGACTACGGCACGATAAGACTCCTTAGAGTCACCGGTGCGGTGAAGGGCCCCGGCCAGGTACAGAGTGAGCTCAACGGCAACGACGACGTCGCCGAGTTCGTGAGAAACCTCAAGGGCACCGACTCCGACATCGAGTACGGCAACCTGCTGACCGTGCCGCTCGAAGGGGGCTTCCTCTACATCGAGCCGGTCTATACGCGCGGTGGCACGCAGAACTATCCGCTGCTGCGGAAGGTCGCCGCCTCGTACGGTTCGAAGATCGTCTTCGAGAACAGTCTCGGCGAGGCCCTGAACGCCGTGTTCGGCGCCGAGGGTTCCGATACGAGTGAGCCACCGGGTGACACGACCGAGCCACCGGACACCAGTCAGCCGCCGGCCACCGGTGACGCCGCGCTCAAGAAGGCGATCGCCGACGCCCAGAAGGCGTACACGGAGGGCGAGGCGGCGCTGAAGAAGCAGGACTGGGTGGCCTACGGCAAGGCGCAGACCGATCTCCAGGACGCGCTGGAGCGGGCGGCCGCGGCCCAGTCCAAGGCGGACAGCGACGGCAAGGCCGACACGTCCGATGACGGCAAGGCGGACAAGCCCGACAAGGGTGACAAGGCGAGCCAAGCAAGCGCTTCGCGCAAAGCGGGCGATGAGGGCGGGGGCTGAGTAACCCGGTAAAGCTCCCCCTCCGCGTCGTGGTACGGTTTGAACACAACGACGCGGGGTGGAGCAGCTCGGTAGCTCGCTGGGCTCATAACCCAGAGGTCGCAGGTTCAAATCCTGTCCCCGCTACTGACAGACGAAGGCCCGGATCCTCCAGAGGATCCGGGCCTTCGTCGTGCCGTGGTGGCCTGTTTCGCGAGGTGGGCGTGAAGTGCGGTTCAAGGGGCACGAGTTGGCGGGGGACGTGTTTGACTTGTCTCTCTGTGGGCATGTCGACAAAACGCTGAAGTGACGTCACTGACCGCGATATACCAGGTGTACGCGGGTTACAGGTGGTGCGACGATGGTATTTATGGGGGACAGGGCAACTCTGTTGAAGACAGGGCGGTTTGCGCGGGGTCACGTCCATCCGGCGGAAAAGATGGCGGATGCGGTGTTTGCCGCTGCCGCCGAGCAGTACAAAGACACCATCGAGAGCGCCAGGACTGCCGAGAACGCCGACCCCTTTGAGACCGCGGAGAGTGCCGCGACCGCCGAGACCGCAAGGACCATCGAGACCGCCGACGGCGTGGAGAACGCCGAGCGGGCGGAGGCCGAGGCGAGCGCGGACAGCGCGGAGACCGAGGCACGCCACCGCCGCGCGGCCGACTCCGGTGACACCGCGTCGATGAGCGTGCTCGGCGCGCTGCTCCTGCGCCGGGGCGACCTCGCCGGCGCCGAGCCCTATCTGCGGGGCGCCACCGCCGACGGGGACCGGGCCGCCGCCAACAACCTGGGCGTCCTGCTGCACCAGCGCGGCTACCCCGACGAGGCGGCCGGCTGGTGGCGCACCGCCGCCGTGGCCGGATCCGCCGCCGCCGCGCACGCCCTGGGCCGGCACTTCCGCGAGCGCGGGGACGAACCCGCCGCCGAGTACTGGCTGCGTCAGTCCGCCGAGCAGGGCCACGCGCTCGGCGCCTACGCCCTCGCCGACCTCCTGGAGCACCGCAGCGACGTCGGAGCCGAGCGCTGGCTGCGCGCCGCCGCCGAACAGGGCCACCGCGAGGCGGCCTACCGGCTGGCGCGCCTCCTGGAGCGCAAAGCCGCCGACGCCGGGCACGAGGTGTTCGGCCGACCCGGCCTGGGCCCGCGCCCCGGCGCGGATTCCGACGCGCCCCGCCGCACCGCCGAGGGCGACGGCCCGGTCGCCGGCCCCGGCCACCCGCGCGGCGGCGAGGCCGAGCAGTGGTACCGGCAGGCCGCCGCGCGCGGGCACCGGCGCGCCGCCCTGCACCTCGGCGCGATCCTCGAACAGCGCGGCGAGCTCAAGGAGGCCGGGCGCTGGTACCTCATGTCGGCCAAGGCGGGCGAGGCCCGGGCCGCCTGCGCGCTCGGGTTCCTGCTGCGCGACGCGGGCGACCGGGAGAGCGCCGCCGTGTGGTGGCTGCGCGCCGCCCAGGACGGCGACGGCAACGCCGCGAACGCCCTCGGCGCGCTGCACGCGGCCCGGGGCGAGCAGCAGACCGCCGAACGCTGGTACCGCGCGGCGATGGACGCCGGTGACGTCAACGGCGCTTACAACCTCGGGCTGCTCTGCGCCGCCCAGGACCGCACCGCCCAGGCCGAGCAGTGGTACCGTCGCGCCGCCTACGCGGGCCACCGCGAGGCCGCCAACGCGCTCGCCGTGCTCCTGCTCCAGGCCGGCGACCCGGCCGGCGCCGAGCCCTGGTTCTCCAAGGCCGCCGAGGCGGGCAGCGTCGACGCGGCCTTCAACCTCGGCATCCTCTACGCCGGGCGCGACGAGGACCGGACCGCCCTCCTCTGGTACGAGCGGGCCGCGGCGGCCGGGCACACCGAGGCGGCGCTCCAGGTCGGCATGGCGCTCCTGCACCACGGCGAGGAGCAGGAGGCCGAGCGCCACCTGCGCTGCGCGGCGGGCGGCGGCAGCGCGGAGGCGGCCTTCCGGCTGGCCGGGCTGCTCGACGCGCGGCGGCCGCCGCCGGGGCCGCCCGCGCTGGGCGAGCCGCTGCCCGAGAAGACCGAGTGCGAGGAGTGGTACGAGCGGGCCGCCGAGCAGGGGCACCGCCGCGCCCAGGTCCGCGTCGGCATGCTCGCCGCCTCCCGGGGCGACGTGGAGAGCGCCGGCCACTGGTACCGGCAGGCGGCCGAGTCCGGCAGCCGCAACGGGGCGTTCAACCTCGGGCTGCTCCTGGCCCGCGAGGGCAGCGAGCGCGAGGCCGCCCTGTGGTGGACCCGCGCCGCCGCCGACGGCCACGGGCGGGCCGCGCTGCGCCTGGCCCTGCTCGCCGCGCGCCGGGGTGAGCTGGCGGAGGGGCAGCACTGGTGCGCCCGGGCGGTCGAGCTGGGCCCGGCGGAGGTCGCGGAGCGCGCGGCCCGCCTGCGCGAGGCCCTGCACCAGGAACTGACGGCGTAGGCCACCAGGAACCGACGGCGTGAGCCACCGGGAACCGACGCCGTGAGCCACCGGGAACCGACGCCGTGAGCCGCAGGGGCGGGAACGGAGATCCCGAACGAATTTGCACTGGTCCGAGCCGTCCCGTAGGGTTGTGAACACAACGACGCGGGGTGGAGCAGCTCGGTAGCTCGCTGGGCTCATAACCCAGAGGTCGCAGGTTCAAATCCTGTCCCCGCTACTGAAGACCGAGGGCCGGATCTTTTCGAAGATCCGGCCCTCGGTCTTTCTTATGCGCACGCGAAAGCCGCCCCCGGTGCGGGGGCGGCGCGGCGCTTTCAGGCCGTCGCGGCGCAGTCCGGGCAGATGCCCCGGTAGGTCAGTTCGACGCCCGAGATCGTGAAGCCGAAGCGCTCACCGGCCGGCAGGTCCGCCAGCGGGTCGCCCGACGGGTGCACGTCGCGGATGGCGCCGCACTGGGCGCACACCAGGTGGTGGTGGGCGCGGTGCGCGTTGGGGTCGTAGCGCTTGGCGCGGCGGTCGGTGGAGACCTCGATGACCTCGCCGAGGCTCACCATCTCGCCCAGCGTGTTGTAGACGGTGGCACGGGAGATCTCGGGCAGCTTGGCCACCGCGCGGGCATGGACCTCGTCGGCGGTCAGGTGCACATGGTCCCCGTCGAGGACCTCGGCCACGACGCGCCGCTGCGCGGTCATGCGCCAGCCGCGTCCTCGAAGTCGTTCCAGCAGGTCACTCATGGGCGCCAGTCTAGCAGCGCACGGGCCAGGTCTTGAATAGGTGCGACTTTGGATGCTTATTTGACTTGGACTTTGTCCAATGTAGGATCGCTTACGGCGGCGGCCCGAGGACAGGGAGGCCGGACGCAGGGCACGGCATGAAGGCATGACGTGCGGAAACGACGCAGGAGGCGCACGTGACGCAGGGACCGCTCACCACGGAGGCAGGCGCACCGGTCGCCGACAACCAGAACAGCGAGACCGCCGGTGTCGGCGGCCCGGTCCTGGTGCAGGACCAGCTGCTGATGGAGAAGCTGGCGCACTTCAACCGCGAGCGCATTCCGGAGCGCGTGGTGCACGCCCGCGGCGCCGGCGCGTACGGAACGTTCACGCTGACCCGCGACGTGTCGCGGTGGACGCGGGCGAAGTTCCTCTCGGAGGTCGGCAAGCAGACCGAGACGTTCCTGCGCTTCTCCACCGTCGCGGGGAACCTCGGCGCCGCCGACGCCGTGCGCGACCCGCGCGGCTTCGCGCTGAAGTTCTACACCGAGGACGGCAACTACGACCTCGTCGGCAACAACACCCCGGTGTTCTTCATCCGGGACGCCATCAAGTTCCCCGACTTCATCCACACCCAGAAGCGCGACCCGTACACCGGTTCCCAGGAGGCGGACAACGTCTGGGACTTCTGGGGGCTCTCGCCCGAGTCCACCCACCAGGTGACCTGGCTCTTCGGCGACCGGGGCATCCCCGCCTCGTACCGGCACATGGACGGCTTCGGCTCGCACACCTACCAGTGGCAGAACGAGGCGGGCGAGGTCTTCTGGGTCAAGTACCACTTCAAGACCGACCAGGGCATCAAGAACCTCACCACCGAGGAGGCCGTGCGCCTCTCCGGTGTGGACCCGGACAGCCACCAGCGGGACCTGCGCGAGTCCATCGAACGCGGCGACTTCCCGTCCTGGTCCGTGCAGGTGCAGATCATGCCGGCGGCCGACGCGGCGACGTACCGCTTCAACCCGTTCGACCTCACCAAGGTGTGGCCGCACGCGGACTACCCGCCGGTCGAGATCGGCAAGCTGGAGCTCAACCGCAACCCGGAGAACATCTTCGCCGAGGTCGAGCAGTCCATCTTCAGCCCGGCGCACTTCGTGCCCGGCATCGGCCCGTCCCCGGACAAGATGCTCCAGGGCCGTCTCTTCGCGTACGGCGACGCGCACCGCTACCGCGTCGGCATCAACGCCGACCACCTCCCGGTGAACCGCCCGCACGCCACCGAGGCGCGGACCAACAGCCGGGACGGCTATCTGTACGACGGTCGCCACAAGGGCGCGAAGAACTATGAGCCCAACAGCTTCGGCGGCCCCGCCGAGACGGGCCGGCCGCTCTCCGGCGCCATTCCCGTCGCGGGTGTCACGGGCAGCCATGCGACCCCGCTGCACGCCGAGGACGACGACTTCGTGCAGGCCGGGAACCTCTACCGGCTCATGACCGAGGACGAGAAGGCCCGGCTGGTCGACAACCTCTCCGGCTTCATCGCGAAGGTCTCGCGCGACGACATCGCCGAGCGCGCGATCGGCAACTTCCGCCGCGCCGACGAGGACTTCGGCAAGCGGCTGGAGGCGGCCGTGCAGGCGCTGCGCGCCTGAGTCCCCCGGCCGTACGACCGGCCCGGCCCCGCACCCGCGGGGGCCGGGCCGGTCGCATGTGCGGGGGCGGCCGTCAGCCGACCAGCGCGGCCGGGCGGCGGGGCGCGGGCGTCCAGCAGCGGATGATGTCGCGGACCGAGACGATCCCGACCGGGCCGCCGTCGTCGAGGACGATCAGGTGGCGGAAGCCGCCGTGCGTCATGGCCGCCGCGGCCTCTTCGAGCGTCCAGCCGGGCGCGGCGAAGACCACGTCGGTGGTGGTGTGGGCCGAGGCCGTCTCGGTGTCGGGGTCCTGGCCCGAGCCGACGGCGTTGAGGACGTCGCGCTCGGTGAGGATGCCGAGCCCGCAGGTATCGGGGTCGTGGACGACGGCCGCTCCGATCCGGCGGGCCGACATCAGCCGGGCGGCCTGGCGGAGCGTATGGGCCGGGCCGATGGTGAGGACCACCGTGCTCATGGCGTCACGGACGAGCATGGAGAGTGCCACCTCCTCTGTGAAGCGACCGCGTGAGCCGATTCACAAGTTCACAAGTGGGGGAATCCATAGAGTTGCACCGATACGGAAAGGCGGCAAGGGGGCGCGAAGATCAGAAAAGGGGCGCGCGGCCCGTCCGCGCGCCCCTCGAATGCCCTTACGCCGCCCTGCGGGCGGAGCGCACTCAGTAACGCTGGTTGAGGTAACCCAGCAGCTCGCGGTGGAGCGCGCCGTTCGACGCCGCTCCGTTCCCGCCGCCCGGCCCGTCCACACCATCCAGACTGGTGAACCGGCCGCCCGCCTCCTGGACGACGATCGCGTTCGCCGCCATGTCCCAGAGTGAGAGCTCGGGCTCCGCGCACATGTCCACGGACCCCTCGGCGACCATCATGTACGGCCAGAAGTCCCCGTAACCACGGGTGCGCCAGCAGGCCCGGGTCAGGTCCAGGAACCCGTCGAGCCGCCCCTGCTCCTCCCAGCCGGTCAGCGAGGAGTACGCGAACGAGGCGTCCGCGATCCGCTCCACGCTGGAGACCTGGAGCCGGGTCGCGGAGGTGAGACTGCGGCCGGTGTACGCGCCCGAGCCCTTCGCCGCCCACCAGCGCCGGTTCAGCGCGGGGGCCGACACGACGCCCACGACCGGCTGGAAGCCCTCCTCGCCGGCCTCCATCAACGAGATCAGCGTCGCCCAGACCGGCACGCCCCGCACGTAGTTCTTGGTGCCGTCGATCGGGTCGATCACCCAGCGCCGCGGACCGGTGCCCTCGATGCCGTACTCCTCGCCCAGGATCGCGTCGCGCGGGCGCGCCCGGTGCAGATGGCCCCGGATCAGTTCCTCGGCGGCCTTGTCGGCCTCGCTCACCGGCGTCATGTCCGGCTTGGTCTCGACCTTGAGGTCCAGGGCCTTGAACCGGTCCATCGTCACCGCGTCGGCGGCGTCCGCCAGTACGTGGGCCAGGCGCAGATCATCGTGGTAATCGGGCATGCCGTCACAGTATCGACCCACAGGTGAGCCGGGCCACACGGGCCCGGAGCGCGGGGTCAGTGCGCGGAGCCGGAGAGCTGGAGGCCGATCACGCCGAGGATCACCAGCGAGATGGACACCAGCTTGAGCGTGGAGACCACGTCACCGAGGAAGATCATGCCGTAGATGGCCGTCCCCGCCGCGCCGATGCCGGTCCACACCGCGTACGCGGGCCCGACATCGAGCTTCTTCAGGGACAGGGTCAGCAGACCGAAGCTGCCCAGCGCGAAGACGCAGAACGCGATGGTCGGCCACAGCCGGGTGAAGCCGTGCGAGAGCTTCAGGCAGACCGCGAACCCGGTCTCCAGAAGTCCCGCGACCACGACCAGCAGCCATGCCATCGTCCGCACCCTCCCGCATAGCCCACCGCCCGCACCGGCCGGTGCCGCTGGGCGTGATTATGCACTTACCGGAAGCGAGTGATCGCAAACGTTCCCGGCCCGGTCGGCGATCAGTCGCCCTCGCGCCTGTTACGGGTGGAGAGCAGGCGGCGCAGCGAGTCCAGCCGCGCCGGGTCCGCGTGCCCCGCCGCCACCCAGGCGTCCAGCGCGCATTCCGGTTCGTGGCTGTCGTGGGTGCAGCCGCGCGGGCACTCCTCCGTACCGGGCTGGAGGTCCGGGAAGGCGTTGATGACGCGCGACGGGTCGATGTGGTTCAGCCCGAACGAGCGCACCCCCGGGGTGTCGATCACCCAGCCCCGGTAGCCCGGCAGCGGCAGCGCCAGGGCCGACGTGGTGGTGTGCCGGCCCCGGCCGGTCACCGCGTTCACGACTCCCGTGGTGCGCCGCTTCTCCTTCGGTACCAGCGCGTTGACCAGCGTGGTCTTGCCGACGCCCGAGTGCCCGACGAAGGCCGTCACCCGGCCGTCGAGCTGCTCGCGGACCCGGTCGGCCGCGTCCCCGTTCTCCAGCTCCTCGCGGCTGGTGACGACGAACGGCACCCCCAGCGGGGTGTACGCGCCCAGCAGCGCGTCCGGGGACGCCAGGTCGGACTTGGTCAGCACCAGGAGCGGGGAGAGCCCCCCGTCGTACGCGGCGACCAGGCACCGGTCGATCATGCGCGGACGCGGTTCCGGATCGGCCAGCGCGGTCACGATCGCCAGCTGGTCCGCGTTGGCCACGACCACCCGCTCGAACGGGTCGTCGTCGTCCGCCGTCCGGCGCAGCACCGAGCGCCGCTCACCGATGCGGACGATCCGGGCGAGGGTGTCCTTGTCGCCGGACAGGTCGCCGACGAGCGAGACGGTGTCGCCCACCACCGCCGCCTTGCGGCCCAGCTCGCGGGCCTTCATCGCGACGATCGTGCGATCGCCGACCAGGACGGTGAGGCGCCCCCGGTCCACGGTGAGGACCATGCCGTCCTCGGCGTCCTCGTGCTTGGGCCGGATGTGGGTGCGCGGACGGTTGCCCTTGCGGTTGGGGCGGACGCGGATGTCGTCCTCGTCGGGGTTCTTGCCGTAGCGGCGCATGTCTCAGGCCCCGAGCATTCCGGTCCACATCTGCGGGAAGTCCGGCAGGGTCTTGGCGGTCGTCGCCACGTTCTCGATCTCCACTCCGGGGACGGCAAGGCCGATGACGGACCCCGCGGTGGCCATCCGGTGGTCGTCATACGTATGGAAGGTACCGCCGTGCAGCGGGCGCGGGCGGATGTGCAGGCCGTCCGCCGTCTCGGTGACGTCGCCGCCCAGCTCGTTGATCTCCTTGGTGAGCGCGGCCAGCCGGTCCGTCTCGTGCAGCCGCAGATGGGCGACGCCGCTCAGCGTGGAGGGGGAGTCGGCCAGGGCGGCCACGGCGGCGATGCCCGGGGTGAGCTCGCCGACCTCGGAGAGGTCCACGTCGATGCCGTGGACGCGGCCGGAGCCGGTGAAGGTCAGCCCGTGCTCGGTGAGCTCGCAGCTGCCGCCCATCGCGGTGAAGATGTCGCGCAGCGCGTCACCGGGCTGCGTGGTGCGCAGCGGCCAGTCCGGGATGGTCACCCGGCCGCCCGTGACCAGCGCCGCCGCCAGGAACGGCTGGGCGTTGGACAGGTCCGGCTCGACGGTCAGGTCCCGGCCGAGGAGCGCCGAGGGGGAGACCCGCCAGACGTTCGGCTCGCCGCCGGTCTCCGGCTCGTCCACCTGCGCGCCGACGGCCCGGAGCATGTCGACGGTCATCCGGATGTGCGGCATGGACGGCAGCCGGTCGCCGGTGTGCCGGACCTCCACGCCCTGGTTGAAGCGCGGCGCGGAGAGCAGCAGCGCCGAGACGAACTGGGAGGACGAGGAGGCGTCGATCGCGACCGGCCCGCCGTCCAGCGCGCCGCCGCCGTGCACGGTCATCGGCAGCGAGCCCCGGGAGTCGTCGTCGATCCGGGCACCGAGGACCCGCAGGGCCTCGATCACCCCGGTCAGCGGGCGCTCGTAGGAGCGGGGGTCGCCGTCGAAGCGGACGGGGCCTTCGGCGAGCGTGGCCACCGGGGGCAGGAAGCGCATGACCGTACCGGCGTTGCCGACGTCTACGGTGACCGGGCCGTGCAGCGGGGCCGGGATGACCCGCCACGCCTCGCCCGCGGCCTCAGGACCGCCGGCCGCGCCGGTCGCCGAGGAGCTGGAGGACACCGTCTCCTCGATGCGTACGCCCATCGCGCGCAGCGCGTCCGCCATCAGCAGGGTGTCCCGGGAGCGCAGCGGCCGGCGCAGCCAGCCCGGCTCCGAGGAGAGCGCGGCGAGCACCAGCGCGCGGTTGGTGACCGACTTGGAACCGGGCACCGTGACGGTCGCGTCGACGGCCCCGCTCGCGAAGGGGGCGGGCCAGAGGGCGGGGTGCACGGCGCTTTCGGTCATGCGCTCACTTTAGGTCCTGTCCGGAGTTCCCCGCCTGCGCCCCGACGCCCGGCACGCACGCTCGCCGCACGGGGGCGCAGGACAGGTGGCTCCGCCACATGACCTGCGGTCCCGCACACCGATCGCACGCACCGGCCGCCGCCGCGCCCGCGCTCCGCGCGGACGACGGGGAACTCCGGACAGGACCTGGAGGTCTGCCCCGGCATGAGCCCGGTCACAGCCCCAGCAGCCAGCGCCCGCCGCCGATCAGGGAGCACAGCGACACCGCGTGGAAGAGGAACAGCCACAGCGCCGCCGGGACGTCGGTCAGGCGGGACAGCTGGTCCGCGTCGGAGTCCGGAGCCCCGCCGTGCCGCCGCTTCGACTGGAGCTCGAACACCGGGCGTACACCGCCCAGCAGCAGGAACCAGACCACGCTGTACGCGAACAGCGACTGCCAGGCGGGCGAGGCCAGCCACGAGACCAGCAGGAACACCGAGCCGGTGAGGATCACCGTCAGCGCCCCGTACACGTTGCGGATCATCACCAGCATCACCGCGAGCAGGGCGGTCGCCAGCCACAGCAGCAGCGTGATCCGGCCGTCCACCAGCAGCCAGGCGCCACCGAGCCCGAGCAGCGAGGGCGCGGTGTAGCCCGCCGCCGCGGTCAGCACCATGCCGATCCCGGTGGGCTTGCCCCGGCTCACCGTCAGGCCGCTGGTGTCCGAGTGCAGCCGGATGCCCGAGAGCTGCCGGCCGGAGAGCAGGGCGATCAGTCCGTGGCCGCCCTCGTGCGCGATGGTGATCGCGTTCCGGGACATCCGCCACAGGATGTTCGGCACGACCGCGATGAGCGCCGCCGTCGCGGTCACCACCACCAGCCACTGCTCCGGGGCGGGCTGGGTGCCGGTGACGCGGTCCCACAGGTTGCCGAGATCGGTGCTGTCCATGGGGCGGGCGGCTCCTTGCCGGATCGGGATCCGTTCGGGACGGCGGTCGTGGCAGTCTGGCACTTATGTGCGGACGGTATGCAGCGAGTCGGCGGCCCGAGGACCTGACCGGACTCTTCCAGGTGGAGAAGTGGGAACCGGCCGAGACGCTGGAGCCCGACTACAACGTGGCGCCGACCAAGGAGGTCTACGCCGTACTGGAACGTCCTGTGAAGGACGCGGACGACCAGCGCCCGGTTCGCCAGATGCGGGCACTGAAATGGGGGCTCGTCCCGTCCTGGGCCAAGAACCCGGAGGGCGCCGCCCGGATGATCAACGCCCGGGCGGAGACCGTCCACGAGAAGCCGTCCTTCCGCCGCCCGTTCGTCTCCCGGCGCTGCATCCTGCCCGCCGACGGCTATTACGAGTGGGTGACCGGCGCCGAGGAGCGGCAGCTGGAGGAGAAGGGGCGCCGCAAGCGCCCCCGCAAGCAGCCGTACTTCGTGACCCCGGCCGACGGCTCGGTCTTCGCGATGGCCGGTCTGTACGAGTTCTGGCGCGACCGCACCCTGCCCGACGACCATCCGCAGGCGTGGTGGGTGACCTGCTCGGTGATCACCACCGAGGCGGAGACCACCCCGCTCGCCGTCGCCCCCGCCGAAGGACCGGCCTCGCTCTCCGACATCCACCCCCGGATGCCGCTGATGCTCACCCCGGACCGCTGGGACGACTGGCTGGACCCCTCCCGCACCGACCCGGAGGAGCTGCGCGCCCTGCTCGCACCGCCGCCGCCCGGCCTGATGCGCGCCTACCCGGTCGCGACCGCCGTCAGCAACGTCCGCAACAACGGCCCCGAGCTGAAGGACGAGCTGGCCGAGCCCGAGGTGAGCACCCTCTTCTGAGCTGCACGCGACGGGCCCCGCGCCATCCCCGTACCGTCCACCGGGTGTTGGTTGGATGGGCACCGTGAACTCCGACGACGTGACCCCCCGCGCCGAGACCGTCGAGACCGGGGCCGGCACCGCCCGCGTCACCTGGCTCGCCGCCCCCGCCCCCGCCCCCGCCCCGCGCCTCGTGCTCGCCCTCGGCCACGGCGCCGGCGGCGGCATCGAGGCCCGCGACCTCAAGGCCCTCGGCGCCGCCCTGCCCGCGCACGGGGTGAGCGTCGCCCTCGTGGAGCAGCCCTGGCGGGTGGCCGGCAAGAAGCTGGCGCCCGCCCCGAAGACTCTGGACACCGGCTGGCGCGGACTCTGGCCCGCTCTCGCCGCCCCCGGGCTGCCGGTCGTCGCCGGGGGACGGAGCGCCGGGGCCCGCGTGGCCTGCCGCACCGCCGCTGACCTCGGCGCCCGGGCGGTCCTGGCGCTCAGCTTCCCGCTGCACCCGCCGGGCCGCCCCGAGAAGACCCGGGCCGACGAGCTGCTGGGCTGCGGGGTGGACGCGCTCGTCGTCCAGGGCGGCAACGACCCGTTCGGGAAGCCCGCCGAATTCCCGCCCGGCGACTACCGGATCACCGAGGTGCCGTACGGCGACCACGGCTTCGCCGTACCGAAGAGGTCCGGGCTCACCGAGGAGCGGGCGATGGAAATCCTCACCGCGTCGGTCACCGGGTGGCTGGCGGATCTGGCGTGACGCGCGCCCCTCGCGGGCCCGGGAATGCCCGGCGGGGGGCCGCTGTTGTGACGGACATCGGTACGCCAACGTCGTAAGTGGAGAGGGAGTCCGTCGCATGGGTTCGACCATCTGCCCACGTCGCTCGAACACCGCTGACCTGGAGTGGACGGTCCTGCACGCGGCCAAGACCACTCCCGAGCGGTCACTCGGCGGAACGGATCGACAGCCCGCGCCGGACCAAGGTCGACTATTCTCCGATTCGAGCGGGTCCGGTTTCGGCTCCGCCCCAGCGTTGGAGGAGGTGGGTCCGGTCACTGGGACCGACACAGGGACCGACGACGGCCGCCCGCAGGAGACGACGGCCGAGCGCAACGCGCGGTTCGAGCGCGACGCCCTCGGTTTCCTCGACCAGATGTACTCGGCGGCCCTGCGCATGACGCGCAATCCCGCGGACGCCGAGGACCTGGTCCAGGAGACGTATGCCAAGGCGTACGGCTCCTTCCACCAGTTCCGTGAGGGGACCAACCTCAAGGCGTGGATGTACCGCATCCTCACAAACACCTTCATCAACTCGTACCGCAAGAAGCAGCGCGAACCCCAGCGCAGTGCCGCCGAGGAGATCGAGGACTGGCAGCTGGCCCGCGCCGAGTCGCACATGTCGACCGGGCTGCGCTCCGCCGAGTCGCAGGCCCTCGACCACCTGCCCGACTCGGACGTGAAGTCCGCGTTGCAGGCGATCCCCGAGGAGTTCCGCATCGCGGTCTATCTCGCCGATGTCGAGGGCTTTGCCTACAAGGAGATCGCGGACATCATGGGGACTCCCATCGGTACGGTGATGTCCCGACTGCACCGGGGCCGCCGTCAACTGCGCGGCATGCTGGAGGACTACGCCCGTGACCGCGGGCTCGTCCCCGCCGGCGCCGGTGAGTCGGACGATCGGAAAGGCTCGGGCTCATGAGCTGCGGAGAGCCGCACGAGACGGAGTGCGCAGAGGTCCTCGATCACCTCTACGAGTTTCTCGACCGGGAGATGCCCGACAGCGACTGCACCAAGTTCGAGGCGCACTTCGTCGAGTGTTCCCCCTGCCTGGAGAAGTACGGCCTTGAGCAGGCCGTGAAGAAGCTGGTGAAGCGCTGCTGCGGCCAGGACGACGTGCCGGCCGACCTGCGCTCCAAGGTGATGGGCCGCATCGACCTCATCCGCTCGGGACAGGCGGTGCCGGAACAGGACGTCAGCGTCTCGGGCCCCGAGGTACCCAGCGCCGCCAAGGAGTAGACCTCCCGCGCTTCACCCGAACGTGCTAATCGCCCCCAACGGCACCCGCCCGGATCGCCCCGCTCGTTAGCGTGGCCCCTTCACGAGCGGAGCTGGGGGGCGAGCGAGGGTGAGAGCGACACGCGGGGCGGCGCGGGCCCACATCGGCGCCGTCACCCTCGGCGCGGTCGTGTGCGCGGGGCCCGCCCTGCGCCCCGAGGCCGCCACCCCGTGGACCACCCTGGCCCTCCTCGCCGGGCTCTACCTCGCCTGCGAACTCCTCGGCCGCCGCCCCTTCCCGGTCGGCTTCGTCGGCGCCGGCTCCTTCTTTCCGCTGCTGCTCGCCGCCGCCTTCCTGCTCCCGCCCCCGGCGGCGGCGCTCGTCGCCGTCCCCGGCTCCCTCGCGGGCCGGGCCGGCAAACCGCCGGCCGCCGCCCGCCGGATCTGGCGCGCCGCCGAGCTGGCCGTCGCCGTCTGGGCGGCCGCCCGCGTCCACGCCCTGCTCGGCGGGCCCGCCGCGCTCGGCAGCCCGCCGGACCTCCCCTACGCGCTGCTGCCCGTCTGCGCGGCGGCCCTCGCCTTCAGCGCCGTGCTCGCCGCCCTCGACGGCTCGATCCTGCTCGTCGCGGAACAGCTGCCGGTCCGCCGCGCCTGGCGCGGACTCCTGCCGCGCTCGCTCGCCCCGCACCTGGTGCACGGTCTCGCCGGGCTGATGATGGCCGTCCTCTGGAACAGCTCGTACGGGCCGCTCGCCGCGCTCTTCGTCCTGCTGCCCATGTACATCTCCTGCTGGGTCTACGCCCAGTACCACCGCGAGCACGCCGCGCACCGGGCCACCATCAGGGCGCTCGTCCAGGCCGTCGACATCAAGGACACCTACACCCGGGGCCACAGCGAACGGGTCGGCCGCGCCTCCGTCCTCATCGCGCACGAACTGGGCCTGGACCGGGAACGCGTCGAGGTCCTCCGGTTCGCCGGCATCCTCCACGACGTCGGCAAGCTGGGCGTCCCCACCCGCGTCCTGCGCAAGGACGGCCCGCTCACCCCCGAGGAGCGGCGCGTCATCGAGCTGCACCCGGAGTACGGGCACGAGATCGTCCGGGGCATCGGCTTCCTCGGCGAGGCCAGGGCCGCGATCCTGCACCACCACGAACGCCTCGACGGCAGCGGCTACCCGTACGGGCTCTCCGGCCGGGGCATCCCCGAGTGCGCCCGCATCGTCGCCGTCGCCGACGCCTTCGACGCCATGACCTCGACCCGCTCCTACCGGCGGGGCCGGCCGGTCCCCGTCGCCGTGGAGGAGCTGAAGCGGTGCGCGGGCACGCAGTTCGACCCGCGGATGGTGCGGGCCCTGGCGCGCGGCCTGGAGCGGTACGGCTGGTTCGGGGCCGTCACGGCGGACGACGCGCAGCTGCCGCCCCCGAGGGAAGAGGACGGCGGCCGGAGCGCTCACGAGGCCGGGGCCCTCAAGGAACCCCTCGGCCCCCGGCCGGACGGCACCGAGGGGCCGCGGTGACCCCGGGGCCCGCGACCCTGGGCCTGCGCGGTGCCGCCCTCGTGCTCGCCGCCGCCGGGCTCGGGTACACCCTGTGGCGCGGGGTCCACGATCCGGGGCACGCCCTCGCCTTCGGCGCCCTCATCACCATCGGGGAGCTGGCCCGCTGGGGTGCCCTGCCCGGCGAGCGGGAGCCCGCGCCCCTCGGGGCCGCCGGGGCGCTCGCGTACGCCCTGCTCGGGCGCAGCGGCGGGCACCCCACCAGTCACGGGGTCCTCCAGGTCGTCGCGGTCCTGGCCGCCGCCCAGCTCGTCGCCTCGGTGCCGCAGCTGGCGCGGGGTGACGGGCCGGGTGCCGACCAGGTGGCCCGGCGGCTGCTCACCGTGACCTTCGCGGCGGTCTGCTTCCAGCCGCTGTACAACGCGGGCGCCAGCGAGCGGTGGTTCGGCGACGGTCCGTACTACGCGGCCTTCCTGCTCCTGCTGCTCGGCCTGACCGCCCTCTGCGACGCCGTGCTCGCCGCGCTCCTGCTGCGGGCCGGCACCCGGCCGCGCGGCTCCCGCGCCGCTCCCGCGCCGTACGGGCCGCTGCTCCGCGTCGAGTTGCGGGCGCTCACCGGTATCGGCTCGGCCGTCTGCGCGACCGGTGCGGTCATGGCGCTCGGGGTCGCCGCCGCCGGGCTGTGGGCGCTGCCCGTGCTCTGCGTACCGCTGCTGCTCACCCAGCTCTCGTACCGCCGGTTCGCCGCCGTGCGCACCACGTACCGGCAGACCATCGCCTCGCTCGCCCGGTCCACCGAGATCGCCGGCTACACCCCGCACGGCCACGCCCGCCGGGTCGCCGAGCTGTGCACGGCCGTCGGGCGCGAGATGGGCCTGTCCGGGCCCGAGCTCACCGTCCTGGAGTACGCGGCGCTGATGCACGACATCGGCCAGCTCTCCCTGGTCGACCCGGTGCCGGACGGGGCGACGGCCCTGCTGCCCACCGCCGAGCAGCGCCGGATCGCGCTGCTCGGCGGTGCGGTGGTCCGGCAGACCGGGGTGGACGCGAAGGTCGCCGTCGTGGTGGAGCGGCAGGCCGACCCCTACCGGGAGCAGCCGCTGTCCGCCAGGATCGTCCGGGCGGTGAACGCATACGACGACCTCAGCGGGGAAAGTCTCTCCGGGCCACTGGGTGCGCTGGAACAGCTCAGGCTCGGCACCGGGCACGACTACCAGCCGCAGGTGGTGGAGTCCCTGGCCCGGGTTCTGGCCCGGGGCGGTCTGACCCCCGTCCCGCCCGGGTAACCGATGGGTAATGAGCGGGCGTCCGGCCCGGCATGGTTGGATGCGAAGAGAGCGGTAGAACGAGGGTGTCCAGTCGGGACAGGCGGGAATCGTGAGGATCTTCGGGAAGGTACGGCATCGGCCGTCCGCCTCTTGGCGGCAGGCCACGGACCGCGCGTTCACGCTGATCGGCGACGGCCGGTACGAGGACGCGGGGGCGCTGCTGACACGCGCGGCGGACCTGGAGCCCTGGCTCTCCGAGTCGTGGTTCAACCTGGCGCTGCTGCACAAGTTCCGGCACGACTGGGAACAGGCGAGGGCCGCCGGGCTGCGGGCCGTCGCCCTGCTCGACAAGGAGTCCGGAGCGCCGGACTGGTGGAACGTGGGCATCGCCGCGACCGCCCTCCAGGACTGGCCGCTGGCGCGCCGCGCCTGGCAGGCGTACGGCCTGAAGGTCCCTGGTGGCGGGCAGCAGACCCCGGCCGCGGGCAGCGAGCCGGTGGGCATGGAGCTGGGCAGCGCGGCGGTACGGCTGTCGCCGGAGGGCGAGGCCGAGGTCGTGTGGGGCCGCCGTCTCGACCCGGCCCGCATAGAGGTGCTGTCGATCCCGCTGCCGTCGTCCGGGCGGCGCTGGGGCGAGGTCGTGCTGCACGACGGGGTGCCGAACGGCGAACGGATCACCGCGGCGGGCCCGTCCTATCCGGTCTTCGACGAGATCGAGCTGTGGGCCCCGTCGCCCGTGCCGACCTGGGTGGTGCTGCTGGAAGCGGCCACGGAGGCGGACCGGGACGCGCTGGAGCAGCTGGCCTCGGACGCGGGCTTCGCCGCCGAGGACTGGTCCTCGTCGGTTCGGCTGCTGTGCCGGTCCTGTTCGGAGAGCCGGATGGAGAGCGACGAGGGCGACGGCGAGCACCTGGACCCGCACGACCACAGCGAACCGGGGCATCCGGGCCCGCTGGGCCACCGCACGGCCGGTGAGCTGTGGGTGCCGGAGCGTGAGTGCGGTCTCGCGGCCCCGGCCGGTCTGGTGCGCGGGCTGCTGGACGGCTGGGTGGCGGACAGCCCGGACAGCCGCGAGTGGCGCGATCTCGAAGAAGTCTGCTGACCCGTGGCCGTAGGCTGTACGCGCACCGATTCGGGTTTTGAGGAAGGCGTACGGCGGACATGGCGCAGCAGGAGACGGACGAGCAGGTCAGCGTCGACGAGGAGGGCTTCCTCATCGACACCGAGGACTGTGAGGCGCGCGAGACGGCACACCGCGAGCGCGGTACCTCCCGTCCGATCACGGTCGTGGGCAACCCGGTCCTGCACAAGGAGTGCAAGGACGTCACGGAGTTCGGCGACGAGCTGGCCGCGCTGATCGACGACATGTTCGCGAGCCAGCGCACGGCGGAGGGCGTCGGCCTGGCCGCCAACCAGATCGGCGTCGACCTCAAGGTCTTCGTCTACGACTGCCCCGACGACGAGGGCGTGCGGCACGTCGGCGCCATCTGCAACCCGGTCCTGGAGGAGCTGCCGCCCGAGGCGCGGGTTCTGGACGACTCCGGCGAGGGCTGCCTCTCCGTGCCGACGGCGTACGCCTCGCTGGCCCGCCCGGACTACGCGGTGGTGCGCGGCCAGGACGCGAAGGGCAACCCGGTGCGGGTGCGCGGCACGGGCTACTTCGCGCGCTGCCTCCAGCACGAGACGGATCACCTGTACGGCTACCTGTACATCGACCGGCTCTCCAAGCGCGAGCGCAAGGACGCGCTGCGGCAGATGGCGGAGAACACCCCGCGCTACGAGGTCGTCCCGAACGGCTGAGCTGTGGTGAACGCGGCGCGGGCCCGTCCCGCGCCGCGTTCGCTTCTCCGTCAACCGCCGTTTCTACACGCGTAGTTGACGGGCCCCGTCTCATCCGACAGGCTCGTGCGCACACCTTCGACAGTGGTAGGGAGCTCCCGTGATCAGACGTTCCGTACGACTCCTGCTCAGCCTTGTCATGACCATGGCGTTCGCTTGGGGCGGCGCCGTCGTCACCGCCGGCACCGCCCAGGCCGACGACTGCTACACCTGGACGCGCACCCTGAGTCCGGGTGCCACCGGCAACGACGTCGCCCAGCTCCAGATCCGGGTCGCCGGATACCCCGGCTACAACTCGGTCCTGGCCGTCGACGGCTCGTACGGCCCCGCCACCACCGCCGCCGTCAAGCGCTTCCAGGCCGCCTACGGGCTGGCCGCCGACGGCATCGCCGGCCCCGCCACCCAGGCCAAGATCTACGCCCTGCAGGACGGCGACTGCACCCCGGCGCACTTCACGTACGCCGAGATGAACCGCTGCAACAGCACCTGGTCGGGCGGCGCGGTCTCGGCGGCCACGGCGAAGGCCAACGCGCTGAGCACCATGTGGAAGCTGGAGGCGCTGCGCCACGCGCTCGGCGACCGGCCCATCACCATCAACAGCGGGTTCCGCTCGACGTCCTGCAACAGCGCCGCCGGCGGTGCCTCGAACAGCCGCCATCTGTACGGTGACGCGGCCGACCTCGGCGGGATCGCCTTCTGCACCCTCGCCAAGGAGGCCCGCAACCACGGGTTCAACGGGATCCTCGGCCCGGGCTACCCGGACCACAACGACCACGTCCATGTGAACCAGGGCCCCAGCCATTACTGGTCGGCGCCCAACTGCGGTATCTGAGCCACGCGGTGGGGCCCGCCGGCCGTCGGCGGGCCCCGCACGCGTGCTTACGCCCCGGCCCGCAGCGGCGTACCGCCCGTCGTCTGCACCGCCGCGCCGTCCGCCGGGCGCTCGGTCAGGCGCAGCTGCGAGATCGCGTTGCGCAGGACGAACGCCCCGCGGCCGGCGTCCAGCTGCCAGCGCTGGGTGCGCGCGCCCGCCGAGCAGGTGCCGAGCGACAGTTCGGCGCCCACCTCCAGCGGGGCGCCCAGGTACTTCCTGCCGCGTACCGCGTCCAGGCACAGCCCGTCCGCCGAGCGGACCGTGTAGTAGCCGTCGGCGGTCGCGGTGAGCGTCCAGGCCGCCTCGGCGCCCTTGACCAGGGCGACCCCGGCGTCCGCGGCCGGGGCCAGCGCCTTCGCGCCGGACGACAGCCGGTAGGTGCCGTCGGCCAGCGGGGCGCGGTCGGTGTTCGCCCAGCCGGGGGCGTGGCCGATACGGCGGGCCATGGCCTCGAAACCGGCGTACGTCGCGCTGGGCTTCGGGCCGCCCCAGGTGGCCTGGGCGATGAAGCGCAGCGGCATGAAGACCTTCGCCTCGACCTCGTTCTCGGTCTCGGCCGCCGCGCTGTCCGGCCACAGGCTGATCTTCGCGCCGGTCAGGTTCGCGGCCGTGGCGGGGAGCGTCTGGCCCTCGAAGCGCAGGGGCGTCCAGTCGCTCTCGTACAGCTGCTGGGTCCTGGTGGTGTAGCCGCCGCGCACCAGGTACAGCGCGTAGGCGGAGTTCATCACCGGGCGGCCCTCGGCCAGCAGGGCGGACGGCTCCTGGATGGCACCGCCGCCGAGCCAGTGCTCTACGGTGATGTCACGGTCCAGCGGGACGAGCGTGTTGCGGCCCAGCAGCCCGTCGTTCCAGATGCGCAGCGAGCGGCCGCGCTCCTTCACATGGGCGTTGACCTGGTTGATGAAGTCCACGAACAGGTCGTCGGGGGTGGCCGTGGCACCGAACTTCGCGGCGGCCGCCGCCTGGAGCTGCGGGTAGTCCGGGTAGGAGGAGCCGAGCATGTACTCGTCGGCGCCCATGTGCCAGGTGTCGGTGCCCAGACGTCCAGGGCCTCGTCGACCAGTGAGGTGTAGTACGTCAGTGCCTCGGGCCGCGAGATGTCCAGGCGGGGCGGGGAGCCGTGCCGTCCTTGTCCCTGAGCTGGAGCTCGGGGTGGTTCTCCAGGTAGGGGTCCATGTGGCCGGGGGAGTTGATCTCCGGCACCAGGTCGATGTGGTACTTCTTCGCCATCGCGGCCAGCGAGCGGATCTGCGGCTTGGTGTAGTAGCCCCAGAACGCCGACTCCGGGTCGGTGTCGCTGCGGACCTTCGCCTCGATCCAGAGCTGGTTGAGCTTCTGGGACGCCATGTCCTTCATCAGCCGCTCGAACCACGGCAGCGACACGTTGATGTAGCAGGCACAGACCCCGACCCCGCGCTCCCGGTACGCGGGCACGTCGGTCGCCGAACCGCGCGCGGCCCGCCCGTCGTCGTTCAGCAGCTGCAGCACCGTGCGCGAACCGTAGAACACACCCGCCGAGGTGGCCGCGGTGACCGTGACCCGGTCGCCGACCTCCAGCCGGTAGCCCTCCGCCCCGAGCGAGCCCTTCAGCGAGGCGTCCTGGCGCAGCACGATGTCACCGGTGCGCGCCCGGCCCCGGGAGACCTGCTGCCCGCCCGCCAGCTCCCCGGCGAACCGGGCCGCGTCCTCCGCCGTACGCCGCTCGCGCACCCCGTCCAGCACGATCCTGGCCCGGTCGGTGAGGACGAACTCGCCACCGCCCGGCTGCCACTGGCGCAGCGAGGGCAGCACCTCCGGCGGGGGCGCCGTCGCCGGGGCCTCCTCGGCCGAGGCGGTCTGCCAGGGGAGCAGGGTGGCGGCGAGCGCGGCCACCACGGCCCCGACGGTCCTTCGTCTTGCCTTCCGCATGTCCATGGCACCGACCCTGGTGCGCGCGTGAAGGCCCGGTCCATGGACAGGTCGCCCGATCGGTTGGACGAATGATCGGATGTGCCTCGGTGACCTCAGGCCGCCTCGGTGATGGCGGAAGGCCCCCGGAAGGTGCGCCGGTACGCCTGCGGGGTGGTATCCAGTGCCCGTACGAACTGATGGCGCAGCGCCGCCGCCGTCCCGAAGCCGGTCCGGTCGGCGATGGTGTCGATGGTTTCGTCGGATGTCTCCAGCAGATGCTGGGCCAGCAGGACGCGCTGGCGCAGCAGCCAGCGGTATGGAGTGGTCCCGGTCTCCTGCTGGAAGCGGCGGGCGAAGGTGCGCGGCGACATGTGCGCCCGGTCGGCGAGCTGTTCGACGGTCATCTCGCGGTCGAGGTGGCGCTCCATCCAGGCCAGCGTGTCGCCCACCGTGTCGCAGCGGGTGCGCGGCAGCGGCCGCTGGATGTACTGCGCCTGCCCGCCGTCCCGGTGCGGCGGCACCACCATCCGGCGGGCGATGGTGTTGGCGGCGGCCGGCCCGTACGCCTGGCGGACCAGGTGCAGGCAGGCGTCGATCCCCGCCGCCGTCCCCGCCGACGTGGTGACCGGCCCGTCCTCCACGTACAGCACGTCCGGCTCGACGGCGGCCTCGGGGAAGCGGCGGGCCAGGTCGTCGGCGTGCCGCCAGTGCGTGGTGCAGCGGCGGCCGTCCAGCAGCCCGGCCGCGCCCAGGAGGTACGCCCCCGAGCAGACGCTGAGCACCCGGGCCCCCCGCTCCACGGCCCGGCGCAGGGCGGTCAGGACCTCCTCCGGGAACTCGCGCTCCCCGAAGCGGCTGCCGGCCGGTACGGCGACGAGGTCGGCCTCCTCCAGCCGGTCGAGGCCGTAGGGGGTGCTGATCGTGAAGCCGGCGTGGGTCCGCAGCAGGGGTCCCTCGCCGGAGACCACCGCGAAATCGTGCACCGGCAGGCCCTCGTCACTGCGGTCGAGGCCGAACACCTCGCAGAGGACGCCGAGTTCGAAGGGGTGGACGTCATCGAGCATCAGGGCGGCGACGTTGTTCAGCATGGACCCAGTGTGGCAGTAATTCGATGTCGTATGACAGTCCTGCCACTGCCGCTTCTTCGCCGGAACGAGGACAGTAGAGGCATGAACACATTCCTGAACTTCCTCGGCATTTCCGCACTTTTCGCCCTCGTCCTGCTGCCCGCGCTGGTCGGCATGGCCCGCGAGCGCCGCATCGACCGCGAGCTGCGCGAAGCGGAACAGGACCGGAGCACCCGTCCACCCCGAACGGCGGACGCCGCGCGGCCGGTGGGGGCCGCACGGCGTCCGTACGTCAGGAGCTGGGCGAGGATCTAGAAGTCGTCGTCGAAGGCGACCGTGCCCTCGACGGCCACCTGGTACGCCGAGGGGCGCCGCTCGAAGAAGTTCGTGAGCTCCTGGACCCCCTGGAGCTCCATGAACGAGAACGGGTTCTGCGATCCGTACACCGCGGGGAAGCCCAGCCGGGTGAGCCGCTGGTCGGCCACGCACTCCAGGTACGCGCGCATCGACTCGGTGTTCATGCCCGGCAGCCCGTCGCCGCACAGGTCGCGGCCGAACTGCAGCTCCGCCTCGACGGCCTCCTTCAGCATGTCGGTGACCTGCTGCCGGAGGGCGTCGTCGAAGAGGTCCGGCTCCTCCTTGCGGACCGTGTCCACGACCTCGAACGCGAAGTTCATGTGCATGGTCTCGTCGCGGAAGACCCAGTTGGTCCCCGTGGCGAGACCGTGCAGCAGCCCGCGCGAGCGGAACCAGTACACGTACGCGAAGGCGCCATAGAAGAACAGCCCCTCGATGCACGCCGCGAAGCAGATCAGGTTCAGCAGGAAGCGGCGGCGGTCCGCCTTCGACTCCAGCCGGTCGATCTTCTCCACCGAGTCCATCCACCGGAAGCAGAACTGCGCCTTCTCGCGGATCGACGGGATGTTCTCCACCGCCGCGAACGCCGCCGCGCGGTCGTCCGGGTCGGGCAGATAGGTGTCGAGCAGCGTCAGATAGAACTGGACGTGCACGGCCTCCTCGAACAGCTGCCGCGACAGGTACAGCCGCGCCTCGGGGGAGTTGATGTGCTTGTACAGCGTCAGCACCAGGTTGTTGGCGACGATCGAGTCACCGGTCGCGAAGAACGCGACCAGCCGCCCGATGAGGTGCTGCTCGGCGGGCGTCATCTTCGCGAGGTCCGCCACGTCCGAGTGGAGATCGACCTCCTCCACGTGCCAGGTGTTCTTGATCGCGTCCCGGTAGCGCTCGTAGAAGTCCGGGTAGCGCATGGGCCGCAGGGTCAGCTCGAATCCCGGGTCCAGCAGGTTCTTCTCGGCGGTCGTGGTGCTCATTACTGGCATGCCTCGCAGGACTCGGGGTTTTCCAGGGAGCAGGCGATGGCGTCCGCGTCGGGCGCCTGCGCCTGCTGTACGGGGACGGGGGCGGCGGCCGGCGCGGCCCCGGACGCGGCACGGGCGATCCGGGTCGCCGGGCGGGAGCGCAGGTAGTACGTCGTCTTCAGACCCTGCTTCCAGGCGTACGCGTACATCGAGGAGAGCTTGCCGATCGTCGGCGTCTCCAGGAACAGGTTGAGCGACTGGCTCTGGTCGAGGAACGGCGTACGGGCCGCCGCCATGTCGATCAGGCCGCGCTGCGGGATCTCCCACGCCGTGCGGTACAACGCCCGCACCTCCGCCGGGATCCAGGCGAAGCCCTGCACCGAGCCGTTCGACTCGCGCAGCGCCTCACGCGTCCGCGCGTCCCACACGCCGAGCCGCTTCAGCTCGTCCACCAGATAGCCGTTGACCTGGAGGAACTCACCGCTCAGGGTCTCCCGCTTGAAGAGGTTCGAGACCTGGGGCTCGATGCACTCGTAGACCCCCGCGATCGAGGCGATCGTCGCGGTCGGGGCGATCGCCAGGAGCAGCGAGTTGCGCATCCCGGTCGTCGCGATCCGGGCCCGCAGCGCCTCCCAGCGCTCCGGCCAGTTCAGCTGCACGTCGTAGTGGTCAGGGTGCAGCACCCCGCGCGCGGCCCGGGTCTCGGACCAGGCGGGCAGCGGCCCCGACCGCTCCGCGAGGTCGCAGGACGCCTCGTAGGCGGCCAGCATGATCCGCTCGGAGATCCGGGTCGAGAGCGCCCGGGCCTCGGGGGAGTCGAAGGGCAGCCGCAGCTGGAAGAAGACGTCCTGGAGACCCATCGCGCCCAGGCCCACCGGCCGCCAGCGGGCGTTGGACCGGCCGGCCTGCTCGGTCGGGTAGAAGTTGATGTCCACGACCCGGTCGAGGAAGGTCACCGCGGTGCGCACGGTGGCGTCCAGCCGCTCCCAGTCGATCGAGGAGCCCTTGACGAACGCGCCGAGGTTGACCGAACCGAGGTTGCAGACGGCCGTCTCGCCGTCGTCGGTGACCTCCAGGATCTCGGTGCACAGGTTCGAGGAGTGCACGACCCTGCCCGGCTCGGCGGTCTGGTTGGCGGTGCGGTTGGAGGCGTCCTTGAACGTCATCCAGCCCTGACCGGTCTGCGCCAGGGTCCGCATCATCCGGCCGTACAGCTCGCGGGCCGGCATGGTCTTGCGGGCCAGGCCCTTCGCCTCGGCCGCCCGGTACGCGGCGTCGAAGTCGTCGCCCCACAGGTCGGTCAGCTCGGGCACGTCCGCCGGGGAGAACAGTGACCAGGTGGAGTCCGCGTCGACGCGGCGCATGAACTCGTCGGGGATCCAGTGCGCCAGGTTCAGGTTGTGCGTGCGCCGCTGGTCCTCGCCGGTGTTGTCGCGGAGCTCCAGGAACTCCTCGATGTCCGCGTGCCAGGTCTCCAGGTAGACCGCGGCGGCACCCTTGCGCCGGCCGCCCTGGTTCACGGCCGCGACGGAGGCGTCCAGCGTCTTGAGGAACGGCACGATGCCGTTGGAATGCCCGTTGGTGCCCCGGATCAGCGAACCCCGGGCACGGACGCGGGAGTACGAGAGGCCGATGCCGCCCGCGTGCTTCGACAGGCGGGCCACCTGGTGGTAGCGGTCGTAGATCGAGTCCAGCTCGTCCAGCGGCGAGTCGAGCAGGTAGCAGGACGACATCTGCGGGTGGCGGGTGCCGGAGTTGAAGAGCGTCGGCGAGGACGGCAGGTAGTCCAGCCGGCTCATCAGCCCGTACAGCGCCGCGACCTCGTCCAGTGCCCGCGCGGAGGTGTCCTCGGCGAGCCCGGCGGCGACCCGGAGCATGAAGTGCTGGGGGGTTTCGATGACCTGGCGGGTGATCGGGTGGCGCAGCAGGTAGCGGCTGTGCAGGGTGCGCAGCCCGAAGTAGCCGAAGCGGTCGTCGGCCCCGTCCGCGAGGGACCGCTCGACCAGGGCGTCCAGGGCGGCGGCGTGCAGCGTGACGAACTCGGCGGTCCGGTCCGCGATCAGGCCCTCGCGGTGGCCCACGGCGACGGAGGCGGAGAACGAGGTGGCGCCCTGGGCCGCGGCCTCGTCCGCGATGGACCGGGTGAGCAGCCGGGCGGCGAGCCGGGAGTAGGCGGGGTCCTCGGAGATGAGGCCCGCCGCGGCCTCGGTGGCCAGCGAGCGCAGCTCCGCCTCGTCCGACCGGGCGTTGCGGCCGCGCAGGGCGGCGGCGGCGACGCGCCCGGGGTCGGTGTCGGGCAGATCGGCGGTGAGGTCGGTCAGGGTCCGCAGCAGTGCGGTGCCGGGCCCGTCGCTCGCGGGTCCGGCGGCTTCGGAATCGGCCGTCTTCGGCGCTGAGGCCGGATCGGCTGGCGCGATGGTCACGTGGTGCTCTCCCTCGCTCGGCTCTGGGCCGGCGGGGAGCGGGGGCAGCCGGGCAGGAGGGGGCCCGGGCGGGCGGCACTCCGTGCGGCGTCCACCGGCCCATCCCACGAGGCCCGGACGTCTGGGCATCCGGCTCGGTCGATCCGGATGCACTGTCGGCAGGTCCTCGGACTCCACGGGTGCGCGATTGCGCACCGGATACACCGTTGCGGGACAGTTCCGGATTCGCACCGGATTCCCCTGCGGCGACAGCGAGCACGAGCATACATGTGGGGGCCGCCCGGCCGGACAGCCCCCACATGTTGTGTCGTGCCTGCTCTCACTCCGGGGGACGCAGGTCCAGACGGTACGTCAGCAGCGTGAGGTCATCGATGGGGTTCCAGTCCCGCTCGGGGGTCCGTGCGAAGCCGAGGCGCCCGTAGATCCGGTGGGCCCCGCGCATCGCCGGCTGCGTCGACAGGACGATTCCCGTGACGCCCGCGGTACCCCGTGCGCGTTCGACGCAGGCCCGGACGAGTGCCTCGCCGGCGCCGGCACCGCGGGCTTCGCGGGAGACCGCCAGCATCCGGAATTCGGCCTCGTCCGCGGCCGCGATGTCGCACCACGGGTTGCCCGGCGGGGCGTAGGTGACCCCGCCCAGGACCCGGCCCCGCGCGTCCGCCGCCACCAGCACCTCGGCCTCGGCGGCCCGGCGGGCTACGTCGCGCAGCTGCGTCAGGTACGGATCGTCGGCGCCGAGGTCCAGGAGACCGTCGCCGAGATAGGCCTCGGCGGTGATCCGGCCGAGGAGTGTGTGCTCAGCGGGATCGACCGGCCGGATCGCTATGTCCATGGGCGGAAGTCTGCCGCATACGGGGGGTGGAGCCGCAAGGGATCTTCCGCGGTACGCGTGACCACGGCGTTCCGGGTGGCGGAGGACCGCACCTTCGCCGGTGTCGGGGGCGACCCGTTCGCCCTGCCCGAGGGGGCGA